>CBFIGW010000059.1:0-16842 GCA_965662155.1 Maribacter sp.
CTTTGGTTTTAACGTTGAAGCATTAACAAAAGGCGCCCATAATAATAAAAGACTAATAAGCTGCATAGTAATAGAAATCTAATTGTTTAAAATATTCTTTTACATGCTTAGTGGTATATACCATAAAAACAACGGACCCAATTAACAGACCCACTACACTATATTCATAACTAACCCATCTACTTATAAAAAACCCGACAGTAAAATTGATAATGCTCGAAACAATCAAAGCTTTTAACACTTCATTTGGTCTATTTAATGTAAAAAGGTAAAGTGCATTTAACATTGCCCAAGACAAAAAGAAATACCCGAGACCCCCAATAACACTAACTCTTATACTTAAAACATCTATTTGTTCCCCAAAACTTGATTGATAACCCCAAGGACTTGTAATAAAGTAATATAAAAACACACTAGCTACCAGTAACACAACAAACAATATGACGACATGATTTTTATAATTTTTGTAAAGATTTTTGCCAAAATTCTGTTTGTCAACAACCAAAATACTTCGTTGCTTTACATCCATAAATTTGGTAAATGATGCAATGGCATATTCCATTACTCCTACTAGAATAAAGAATACCACAATTGCTAAATCCATTCCTATTTCATAACTTTTTTCATACAGAAATAAATACCTATAGGTAAGCTCTATATCCGCAGACCAAGCCAAAAAACGGTCGATGAAAATAAATACATAAATTAATATTCCATAAAAGAAATAAGGGTAGTTTTTGTAAACCACCATTAACTGTCTAGGCTTTAAATTTTCGGGTTTATCTTTAGTAATTTTTGATTTAAAAAATAAATAAAGATAAAACTGCGTAAGGCCTATAGCTAATAGAATACTCAGCCATTGTGTTATATAGATATGCAAAGAAGTATAAAAATGAAGAACTAAGGCAAATACCGAAGACACTACAATAACACCAGAAATAACCCAGCGTTGTCTTATTGCATGAAAAGGTGCCATGACCAATAATAATAAGCCAATTAAAAAGGCATAGGTAATCGTTACCAACACAAAACTGGTAGGGTACGTTCCAAGTACATAATTAACTAACAACAAAAACAAAAAAACAGTAGCCATACCTTTAATTCCTGAAACCACCAACCTGTTCGTTACAATTTTTGTTTTATAATATTCCTTATGATTCCAATAAAACGAGGCTTGCCTACCCAGCATTTGTACATAACCACCAGACAATATAATGCCAAGGATTACTCCAAATACAACAGAAGTAGACTGTATAATATTAAAGCCCATATACGTCCATAATGAATAGCCATAAACTATTATACTTACTATTTGAATAAAAACGGGCATTAAGTGAAAAATACCTAAAGGGTAATATTTAGCGAACAACTTTGCCTTCACCCATAAATAATCCGAAATTGGAATAGATTTATTTAAATTTTTAGGTTTTCGCTCATTTAGATTTAAAACAGCTTTAGGGTTTTTTTGTTTTATACTATTAAAAACAAGCTCCGCTAATTCTGTAAGTGTGTTATAACCATAATCTGTAAGTACATCTTTCTCTCTTATTCCCATTGACTCTAAAGCAGCTTTAACCACCATAATACTCACTGGGTTGCCCACTTTATCTATAACCTGTATTTCTACATCTTTTATGTTTTGACTATTTACAGGCATATTAAACCAAAGTTAAAAGCGTAGCGTTAGCCTTATTTAAACTGTTGTTATAATTTACTTTTACGTCATGCAATTCATGGTATGTTTTCTCAAAAGCATGAACAAAATTTCCTAGTGTAAAGTTTTCAATAACCTTTTTTCTAGAGTTTTTTGCCATTTTTTCTCTTAATACTGAGTTGTTCAGTAGGGTAACTACTTTTTGTGCTAATTCTATGTAATCTTTAGGTTTACAAATAAACCCACAAGTAGCATCTAACGCTTCGGAAACACCGCCGACATCTGTAGAAACTACTGGAATTCCGCAACTCATAGATTCTATAACCGTGTATGGGAAACCTTCTGAGATAGATGTTAATATAGATATATCTCCTTCTGCGTAAAGTTCTTGTGGAGAACTGTGAAAACCTTTGAGAAAAAAATTCTGTGACAATTCTAATTCTAATATAAGCTCCTCACATTTTTCTGTGTATTCGGGTACAGCATCTTTATTGCCATAAATTAAAAACTGTACGTTAGGTATCTGTTTTCTAACTTCGTTACACGTTTTAATCATGGTAAGAATATCCTTTAAATCAAATATTCTCGCAGCTGCTACAACGGTAGGAATATCTTTTAAGTGTGCTGGTTTTGGAATGGGTTTAAACTTATTATGGTCCACACCATTATATATAACTTCAATCTTATTGTAATCTGCACCGTAATATGTTTCCCAAGACATATTAAACTTACTTACGGTAGTTATTTTCGTTGCGTTCTGATATACCAATTTGGTAATACCTTCAGAAAATTTAATAAGCATATCTTTTAGGAAATAAGAGTAATCACTAGAACTTATAGATAATAACCTTTCTCTTATAAACACACCATGTTCCGTTATCAAAATGGGTGTATTGTATTGGTACTTTAATGCTAATGCTGGTATTACTGCTACCCCAGAAATGGTAACATGACTAATGTCTGCCTTGGGTACTTTTATAGCCATTGGTATTAAGAACCTGTAAATCCATCTTAAACCAATAGTAATATCTTCTAAAGTAACTTCATTTAACTCATGCTCTGGTAAAGACACTTTTATAGCGTCACAAAATGTCTCCCAAATGATATTATTACACATCGTAGCCTTATAATCGTACTCTTGAAAATAGGACCACATCTTAAAAAAACTATCGCCTAAGGCTACTATGTTTACTTCCTCCGAGTAAATCTCCTTGATAAAAGCTTTGAAATTGTCTACAAATAAAGAACTAATGACGTTACTTGTAGTTTTCTCCTTTTTTTGAAGAACATCAGAATACTTAATATTGTAATCTACGCAGTCTAAGGGCTCTTCTGGTGACCACATAGGTACTTGGATAATATCCTTGATATTTTCTCCTATGTTATATTTAGGCTTAGTTTCTACAAGTGCATTTATAGAATACACGATAAAATCTGTATCGCTTATATTAGAGCATAAGTCGTTGGCCCATGTAGAAACACCTCCTGTATTAAAAGGATAAGTACCTTCACAAACCAACAGTACTGTTTTAGAATTTTTCCTTTTCATTAACCTTTCTTAGATAAAGAGCAAATACTCTTAACAACAAAGAAAGTGTTAAATACACTTTTAAAAATTTAAAATGGTTAAAGATGTTAATTTAATCTATTAACAGTTAAAAATAAGGGGCCTATCGATAAAATGCATACCTATTATAAAACATTATTTATTCTCAAAATACTCAAATCCATCAATGATATCTAAATAAACACCATCAAAATTTAAACCTAAAATGATGTCCAAATACGAGTTTTCTGTCCCATAAATTATGTCCTGCCATTCCTTTTCCCAATACTTGACTTTATAGTTTCCGGGCCAATTTGGATTTTCTTCTTGTAACCAGCTAGGTTTTTGATTAAACCATAAATTATTCCAATAATATCTATAATCTTCAGCCTCACCAATAGACATATAACAAATAACCATTCGTCTATCCCCATTGGGTTTAATTTTTAAATCTTCTATCAAAGATCTTCCAAAAACAGAACCGTCACTAAAAAATAAATCCATGAAAACAATATCATATTCTGTCCTAGAAATGGCATCAACAACATCAGATTTAGTATCATAATCTTCGTAATTAACAAAAAACAGAAAATTTTTGGCATCAGCCAAAGAACCTATACTTTCGCTAGACCTTGGCTGACTAGCAGGTATTTCTGGTATCGCGGTCAAATCTCTTTTTGGAGCTGTATAGGACACAAACCCTTCCCTTAAATTTAGTTCAATTGATTCCTCTATATCACTATCGGACTTACAATAATCTATAACAAATATTGAGTTGTTTGTTTTTTGAATGATTTTTAAATATTCTATCAAATAATCACTAATGTTTGAAGGTGTTCTAGCATTATTGCGAGTATAACCATAAAATAAGTTCTCTTGCCCATGACCATCTATGGCATTTAAATAATCGGTGTAAACCTTACCTTTAGCGTTTTCTTTCTCTGTAATAAGTTCAATACCATTTTGAGGTATAATATTGAAGCTAGGCTTGTGGGCTTTTGCATATCCACTCATGTCAATTACAAATGAACGCATCTCGGCTCTATAGTCAATCAAAGGTTCTTCCTCCTCATTTTGCGTAAGGTCTTGAGCTTTACCACACCTGTAAAAGATTATGGAAATCAAGAAGATATATTTTAAAACATTCATTTGTCTCATATTATAACGATTCAAATATAAAACTAAAATTTATCAGTATCCATTAATAAAATTCTTATCCTAAACCAACATCAAGTGTCATCATAATTATAAAGCCACCTATAAAACCCATGGTTGCAATATCGGTATACTTGTCTTGCTGGGTCTCTGGAATAACTTCTTCCACGACTACAAATATCATAGCTCCTGCGGCAAAAGACAAGGCATATGGTAAGATTGGCACGAACGTAAGTACGGCCCAAGCCCCTAATACGGCAGCTATTGGCTCAACTGCCGCAGAAGCCTGACCATACATAAAACTCTTTGTTCTACTAAGGCCTTGTCTCCTTAATGGCATGGCAACAGCAAAGCCCTCTGGAAAGTTCTGAAGACCAATTCCCAAAGCTAAAGCCACAGCTCCACCTATAGAAGCACCTTCAAAACCTGCAGCTACACCACCAAATAATACCCCTACAGCCAAACCTTCAGGGATATTATGTAAGGTTATGGCCAATGTCAAAAGTGTGGTTCGGTGCCAGGGTGTCTTTACCCCTTCCGCCTCACTTTCCTTAAAATTGATATGTAAATGGGGCAGCACTTTGTCCAAACCAAAAATAAACGCGGCACCTAACAAAAAGCCAACAGCGGCGGGTATGACTTTTACAAAACCATCACCCGGACTCATTTCTATACCAGGTGCCAACAGACTCCAAAAACTTGCCGCGACCATTACGCCTCCCGTAAAGCCCAACATCCCATCTAACAGAGCTCTGTTCATTCCCTTGAACAAAAAAACCAATGCCGCTCCAGCAGCAGTTAAGCCCCATGTGAACATTGTTGCATAAAACGCAGCCAAAATGGGGTCTATTGATTCAAAATAATTTATTATTTGTTGCATGCTAATTATATTTAATTTGTTTCCATTACCTCCAAATAAAGGTTGGAAGCAATTTGTTCTGATATTTGTAGTTGATGATTATTGATTTCTATGGTGAATGAACCATCAAAATCTTCCTTGTCCAAAATAGTGACTATATCCCCTAAGGAAATTTTATTTTTATCCAGAAATTTTAAAAATGCTGCTGAAGAGTCATTGACACCCACGCATAAACCTTTTGCCCCTACCGGTAGTTCACTAAGCAATTTTTTAACTGAACTGATAAATTTTCCCTCCTTTGATGGAATGGGGTCCCCATGTGGGTCTACTTTTGGCTGACCAAGAAATAGATCTAATTTATCAATAAGCTGTTCACTTTTGACATGCTCTAATTGCTCTGCCACCTCATGTACCTCATCCCAAGAAAAATCAAGTTTATCCACCAAAAAAACCTCCCACAGTCTATGCTTTCTAATTATGGACAATGCTGATTTTCTTCCTGTTTCTGATAATGATACCCCTTTATACTTTTTATAGTGAACCAAATTTTTATCGGACAATTTTTTAAGCATATCCGTAACAGATGATGGTTTTGTAGCCATCTGTTCCGCAATGGAATTTGTGGATATAGCATCAGTAACATCAGTACTCAAATGATATATCGCTTTTATGTAATCTTCTTCCGAAAGTGTCATATGCAGTATACTCGATGATGTAGATGAAAGCTTCCGACAATTAGGGCTAAATTTTGTTGTTTAGTTCTAAGGAATATCTAACGAGCTTACACCTAGATATTTTTATAAGTGCTAAAATACATTTTTATATCTAAAAACAAATATTTAGATTTGTCTAAAATATATTTTATACAAGTTTAAAATATCTAGATGAAGTACCTTCAACTAATACTGTTGTTATTTATGCTACCCTTTTGTTGTCTTGGACAGGACGGAAGGGTTTTTGGCATTGTTACCTCGGAGCATAATACAGTGCCTTTTGTCAACATCTATTTAAGAAACACCCAAATAGGAACCTCATCCAATGAGAATGGCGATTATAAATTGGAAAATATTACATCTGGCTCATACACATTAATCGCAACGGCTATAGGTTACCTACCCTATAAACAAAAAATAGAAATATCGTCGGGTGATGAAAAAAACATATCTATTAAACTAAAACTTTCTCTAGAAACTTTGGATGAAATGGTGGTTACGGGCACTTTAAAAGCCGTTCAACGTTCGGAGAGTCCAGTGCCTGTAGAAGTATACAGTCCAACATTTTTAAGAAAGAACCCCACCGCAAGTATTTTTGAGGCGTTACAAAATGTAAATGGAGTACGGCCACAAATAAATTGTAATGTTTGTAATACGGGAGACATACATATTAACGGTTTAGAAGGCCCATATACATTGGTATTGATAGATGGGATGCCTATTGTAAGTGGCTTGGGAACGGTATATGGGCTATCGGGCATACCAAATTCCCTTATAGAACAGGTAGAAATTATTAAAGGTCCCGCATCTAGCCTTTATGGTTCTGAAGCGGTTGGTGGGTTAATCAATATTATAACTAAAAGTACTTTAGATGCACCTGACTTTTTTGCTGATGCATTCGCAACTGGATGGGGTGAATATAACCTGGATATTGGGGCAAAGATAAATTTAGGGTCCAAAACCGATATGTTACTGGGTGTAAATTATTTTAACTACGATGATCCTATTGATAACAATGGCGATAATTTTACCGATTTAACCCTACAAGACAGAATATCAATCTTTCAAAAATGGAACATTAAACGGAAAGACAACCGCATATTATCCTTTGCAGGTAGGTTTTTCTATGAAGATCGTTGGGGAGGAGAATTACAATGGACCCCAGAATTTAGGGGTGGCAACGAAGTTTATGGAGAAAGTATTTATACACGAAGGTGGGAAATATTGGGTAAATACCAATTGCCCTTTAAGGAGAAACTTTTACTTTCATTTTCATACAACGACCATAGTCAAAATTCTGTTTATGGAGACGTTCCTTATTTGGCAGAACAAAGAATTGGTTTTGCACAGCTAACTTGGGACAAGAAGATGAGGGGGCATGACATATTGTTTGGCACAGCGATTCGCTATAACTATTATGACGATAATACTACCGCCTCGTTCACGGCAGACGAAGTTGTAATCCCAAGTATCTTTCTACAGGATGAAATACGATTGGCACAAAAACATTCGCTTTTATTAGGGATAAGATATGATTATGATAAAAGACATGGTTCTATTTACACCCCACGTACTGCTTATCGCTATAAACTTTCAGAAAATGATATTATCAGATTAAATGCAGGAACCGGGTTTAGGGTGGTTAATCTTTTTACCGAAGAACATGCTGCCTTAACCGGAGCTAGAGATGTTCTAGTTACAGAATCTTTAGAACCTGAAAAATCGGTTAATGTTAACCTCAACTACCTTAAAAAAGTATATGCCGATAATGGCACATTTGCCACAATTGATGGTTCTCTTTTTTATACTCGTTTTACCAATGCCATTTTACCTGATTATGACACAAATCCCAACCAGATCATTTATGATAATTTAGATGGAAAATCAGTCTCAAAAGGTCTAAGTTTAAATATTGATGTTGTCTTTCCTAGTGGGTTTAAATTTTTATTGGGTGGCACATTTCAAGATGTAAGTCAAACCGAAAACGGCATCACAAAAAGGCAAATTTTAACCGAAAGCTATACCGGCACCTGGAATTTAGGGTATAATTTTCAAGAGTTAAATGTAAGTATAGACTATACGGGCAATCTGTATGGACCTATGCGTTTACCAACACTGGGTGAGACTGACCCAAGAAGTGACTTCTCCCCTGTTTGGAGCGTTCAAAATATCCAATTTACCTTTAAAGGTCTTGAAGATTTCGAATTTTATGCTGGTATTAAAAACCTGTTAGATTGGACACCTAACCGTGGCAACCCATTTATTATTGCGAGAGCAAATGACCCTTTTGACAAGGAAGTAACTTTTGACACCAGTGGCAATCCAATGGCAACGGCAAACAATCCTTACGGATTAACATTTGACCCCTCTTATGTTTATGGTCCAAATCAAGGCATTAGGGGCTTTTTTGGAATGCGATATCGCATTAATTAATAATGTTCCTTTAACTGCCAACTGGTTTTAATCCCTATTTTTGAATAATGGCCGGCACTCGTTACGATTTTATTATTATTGGCGCTGGGGCAGCAGGGCTTATGTTAGCCGATGCCCTGGGCAAGGATTCTTTTTTTAAAGATCGATCAATATTGTTATTGGATAAAGATGCCAAAAAACAAAATGATCGTACTTGGTGTTTTTGGGAAAAGGGAACAGGTGATTATGAATCTATCGTACATAAACAATGGAACCATATTCTTTTTAAATCATCAAAAATTTCCGAACGCTCCAAAATATCTCCTTATGGCTATAAAATGGTGCGTGGCATAGATTTCTATCAAGAATACTTGACTAGAATAGAAAAGTATCCCAACATTGAATTTAAACAAGAGGAAGTTTTGGCGATTGATGAAATAGAAAACCATGTAACCCTTACCACTACTAAACATTCGTATACCGGAAATACCATTTTCAACAGCATATTTAGCTATGATATGGTAAATCATCAAAAAAAATATCCAGTTCTACAACAACATTTTATTGGTTGGGTGGTAAAAACCAAAAATCCAATTTTTGATGTTGACCAAGCTACTTATATGGATTTTAGTGTGCCGCAGAAAGGCAATACTCGGTTTATGTATGTTTTGCCGTATTCGGAAAATACAGCACTAATTGAATATACCCTATTTTCTGAAGAACTATTGCCCAAAGCAGCATATGAAGAGGCCATTAAAAATTATTTGACAAACCAATTGAACTGTACAGATTATGAGCTATTGGAGACTGAAAAAGGAAGCATTCCAATGACCTGTTACGGTTTTGAAGAGCATAATACAAACCGAACAGTGCATATAGGAACAGCTGGTGGTTGGGCCAAACCCAGCACAGGATATACGTTTATGAGCACTACCAGAAAAATACCTCAACTGGTTACCTTTTTAAAAAGTGGTAAACCTTTAAAGAAACTGTGTTTTAAAAATAGGTTTTGGTTGTATGACCTTTTATTTTTAGATGTATTACATAAAAACAATGAAAAAGGTCACGAAATATTTGAAAAACTGTTTAAAAGAAGAAATCCACAATTAATCTTTAAGTTCTTAGATGAACAAACTAATATATTTCAGGAAATATATTACATAGCTGCTTGTCCTAAGCTTCCGTTTATAAAAGCTTTGTTCAGAAGAATTTTCTAAACCTTTCTGCGCATAAGACTTTCACCAAAGCTCCTTAAAATAGCTTTCTTTTCATTGGTAATATCCAAACTATCAAGAATCGTAAATGCCTTATTTGTATAACTTTCTATTGTAATTTGCGTTGCTTCAGATGCTCCGGTATCCGTAAAAATTGCTTTTACCGCATTTACCTTACCATCTGTTTCCTTTGGTTGGATAGAATACAGGTCCAGCAATGCTTTCTTATCACTTTCATTACCAGATTCCATCGCTTTTATAAATAAATACGTCTTTTTATTTGAAATGATATCGCCTCCTACTTGCTTCCCAAAAGTTTTTGGATCACCATAAACATCAAGAAAATCATCTTGCAATTGGAAAGCAATACCAAGATTTAAACCAAATGCATATATATTATCTTGACACTTGGTAGACGCGTCAGCTACAATGGCTCCCATTTTCATAGCGGCACCTACCAATACTGCCGTTTTGTATTCAATCATTTTTAAGTATTCCGGAAGACTAACATCATCACGGGTTTCAAAATCAACATCATACTGTTGTCCCTCACATACCTCTAACGCGGTCTTGCTGAAGAGCTTTGCCAACGATTTGAAAATAGACACCTCATAATTCTCAAAAAGCTGATAGGCGTTTATTAGCATGGCATCTCCGGACAAAATCCCTGTATTAACGTCCCATTTTTCATGTACGGTAAGTTTTCCCCGTCGTTTTGGAGCATTATCCATAATATCATCATGAACCAATGAAAAATTATGAAATACCTCTACCGCCAAAGCGGCATCCATTGCTTTCTTATAGTTTGTATTAAAAATTTCTGCTGTGAGCAAAACCAAAACAGGTCTTAGTCTTTTACCTCCTAAATTTAAAATGTAATGGATTGGTTCGTAAAGGTTGGCCGGCTCCCTTGGAACAGATTTTTCTTCTAGATAGGCAATGAATTCTTTACGATAATCTTCAATTGAAAGCATGGTATTTTTTTTCAAAAATACATCCATTGTTACAAAAGTCTTCTATAACCGTCAGATGTTATGTAAAAAAAATGCAATAGTATTTAAAGTCTTCGTCTATATAATTGAAGACCTATTGAAAAAAACCTTGGATGACATCCAATAAACAAGACAATAACAGCCTAAACAGTTTTTTTGAGGAAGAATATAGTTCGTTATAGCGATATATCCGATCTAAGATCAAACACACTTCGGAGAGTGATGCCGAGGACATTATCCAGGATGTTGCCTTGCGGATATTTTCCAGACCAATTGATGCACTGCCAATTCATAATATTGGGGGTTTTGTTTACAATTCTGTAAGAAATAGGATTACGGACCTATTGCGCACAAAAAAGAAACGCATTGATAATGAAGAAGAATTAGAGGAACTCTGGGCCAATTTTGCCTCTATTTTTTATGATGAATCACATAGAGAATATCCAGAACAAATAAAGGAAAGACTAAAAGTGGCCATTGCAGAATTAAAACCGGTTTACAGGGACATTATAATAGCCATAGATTTTGAAAATTACAGTTATAAAGAAATAGCGGAAGAAACTGGCATACCACAAGGAACACTTATGTCTAGAAGGCATAGGGCCATGTCGCTCTTATTAAAAAAAATAGAAATACAAAACATTAAAAAACATACTTATGAAATCTAAAATTGAGGAAAATATGGAAAACAAAGTTCAACATTATGTATACAAAGCATTCAAAATACTCTTCTTTATACTATTAGGTATTGGCATTGCCTTTTTGGTAGGATATGTATTTATGCATTTATGGAATTGGATCATGCCAGACCTGTTTGGTTTACCGGAACTAGGATATTGGAAAGCAGTTGGGGCACTTATTTTGGCTAAAATTATTTTTGGTTTTGGCGGAGGGAATGGCCCAGGAAAAAGTAAATCATCTAAAAAGGGTTCTAAATTAAATACTTGTTCTATCAAAAGAAAAGATTTTAAGGATTGGAAATACTATGATGAATTCTGGGAAGAAGAAGGAGAACAGGCATACAACAACTACTTAGAAAGAATAAAAGAAAAAACTCAGGACTAATGGCCAACGATAAACCTAAAAAAAGAAAGTATCATTTTGGAAATAAAGCTTTTTACTGGAGTCTATACGGCGCAGGTAATCGGACTAAAAAAGAAACAGCGGAGAACCAAAGTACACCAAAGATAAACTTTGACCCACAAGTATAGTGCAATGTTAAATAATTGTAAAACTTTGGAAACTATAAATGTTTTTAAAGTTTCCTAACGTAACTTTGCCCCCGTTATGAAGGAAAAAATTCTTACCAAAGCTGTGGACATGTTTTTGAACTTAGGGTTTAAAAGTGTAACCATGGATGATATTGCCAATGAAATTGGTATTTCTAAAAAAACCATTTATACGGAGTACAGTAACAAAACAGCTTTAGTAGAAGATTGCGTAATGCAAAAATTCTGTTCTATGAGCGATGGTATTGATGATATTGTTGCCTTGGGCAAAAACCCAATTGAGGAACTCTATGAAATTAAAAAATATGTACTCTCCCATTTAAACAACGAAAAAACATCACCACAGTATCAATTAATGAAATACTACCCCAAAATTCATGAAAACCTTAAAAAACTTCATTTTGATAAAATGCAGGGGTGTGTACTTTCTAATGTAGAACGTGGTGTTTCTGAAAAAATTTATAGGCCCAACCTAAATATAGAATTTGTGGCCAGAATATACTTTTCAGGTGTAAACAGTATCAAAGACCAAACTTTTTTTCCAGTAGAAAGGTTTCCAGCTGCTTATTTAATGGACACTTTTCTGGAATATCACTTAAGGGGAATCGTTACCCCAAAAGGTCGTGAAATATTAAACGGAATCATCAATTCAAATCAACAATAAATGCGAAAACCAATCCTAATTCTAATCATCATTTTCAGCGCACATTTGGGGTATGCTCAAGAGGAAGAATATGCCTTTACCCTAGAAGAGGCTATTTCATATGCTCTTGAACATAACTACAGTGCTATAAATGCAAATAGGGATGTCATTGATGCACAAAAGCAAAAATGGGAAACTATAGCAAGCGGTCTTCCACAAATAAGTGGCTCTATAAATTATCAAAACCAATTGAAACAACCCGTTTCTGTTATCCCTGCAGAAATTTTTGGCGGTGAACCTGGAACTTTTGCCGAGGTAGTCTTTGGACAACCACAATCCGCTAATGCAACCGCCACCTTAAGACAACAAATATTTGATGGCTCCTATATTGTAGGTGTACAGGCTACCAAAGCATTTTTAAGTTATAGTGCCAATAACAAGGAAAAAACCACATTGGATGTTCGTAAGTCGGTTGTGGAATCTTATGGAAATGTGCTGTTGGCCCAAGAAAGCGTTTCAATCTTGGAAAAGAACAAAGAAGCGCTTGAAAAGAACCTTTATGAAACCACAAAACTATTTGAAAACGGACTCGGGGACGAAGAAAGTGTTGAACAACTCCAAATTACCCTATCTTCTATTGAGAACCAATTAAAAAATGCCGAAAGGTTAGAAAAGATAACCTTACAAATGTTAAATATTGTAATGGGATTAGATTTGACAACCCCAACACAATTAGAAGAAAACCTTGAAAACCTAACGGAGCAAGAAATTGATTTTGGTTTAATGGAGACCGAATTTAACCTTGAGAACAATGTAGATTATAAGTTGGCTATCAATTTAAACCAACAGCGTTATTATGAATGGAAGCTGGCCAAAAGTCGTGCCTTACCAACCTTAAACGCCTTTGTAAATTATGGCAGCTCTGCTTTTTCTGATGATTTTACATTTTTAAACAACGAACAGCAATGGTTTGATTCTTCTGTTTTAGGTTTTGATTTAAGCATTCCAATATTCAGTTCCCTTAAGAGAAATGCTAGTACGCAACGCGCTAAAATTGCCTTGGAAAAAGCCAAGACCCAATTAACGGAGGCTGAACAACAAATACGTTTGCAATTAGAAAACGCCAAAAGCAATTATATTCTAGCAATTGAACAATACCAGACTTCAAAAAACAATTTAGCACTTGCAGAAAGAATAGAGAAAAAGAACCAGATAAAATATATGGAGGGTATTGCCAGTAGTTTTGAGCTTCGTCAAGCACAAACACAATTGTATACCGCCCAACAAGAATATCTACAATACATGGTAGAAGTCATCAACAAAAAAACAGAATTAGAAACAATCCTTAATACCAAAGCCTAAATAGCAATCAATAAAAATAATATTATGAAAAAATACCTATACGTAATCCTTGCCACTGTTACGCTATATTCCTGTGGAAGTGAAGAGCAATCTGTTACGGACCTTATTTCCCAAGGAAATCTAGATGCCATAAGAGCGAAAAAAAATGAGGTTTCCGCACAACAGAAAACATTGGATACCCAATTAAAACAATTAGATTCTGCTATTTCTGCTTTGGGAAATGAAGAAAAATTAGCTTTGGTCAACACAACGACCATTAAAGAAGAACCCTTTACTCATTTTCTTGAATTACAAGGAGATGTTAGCACAAAACAGAATGTACTGATATACCCGGAAATGGCAGGTACCTTACAACGTGTCTATGTTAAAGAAGGAGATCGTGTAAATAAAGGTCAACTTTTGGCCAAAATTGATGACGGTGGTATCGGTAGTCAGTTATCACAGTTAAAAACGCAAGCGGAACTAGCCAAGACTACGTTTGAACGTCGCAAGCGACTTTGGGATCAACAGATTGGATCGGAAATAGAATATTTAGCGGCCAAAACAGAATATGAAGCGGCCCAAGATGCCATAAGGCAAACGGAAAGCCGATTAGGAAAAGCTACTATTAGAGCTCCCTTTTCAGGAATTATTGATGATGTTATCAAAGATCAAGGTACGGTAGTTTCACCAGGACCTGGATCCGAAGTATTCCGCATTGTAAACCTTTCGGATATGTTCATAGAAGTTGATGTGCCAGAAACCTATTTAGGCTCGGTTACCAAAGGAAAAGAGGCCATTGTTTATTTTCCAATTTTAAGTGATAGTATTACCACTAATGTTCGGGAAACTGGCAATTTTATTAATCCTTCTAACCGATCCTTCTCAGTGGAAATTCCAGTTCCAAATAAAAAAGGCACTATTAAGCCAAATTTGACCGCTAAGGTGAGCATCAATGACTATTCAAGTGACAAAGCCATATTAATTCCATCCGGTATTATTTCGGAAAATGCCGAGGGTGAGCAATATGTGTATGTTGCCGTTGATCAGAATGAAGAAAGTGAGGCAACTGTAACAAGAACCATTATAACCACAGGAAAAGTACAGGCAGGTATGGTAGAAGTATTGTCCGGTTTAGAAGAGGGCGCCATGGTTATTAAGGAAGGCGCACGAAGTGTCAAGGATGGTCAAAAAGTGAAAATAAAAAACTAAAATCCATGAGTAAAGTTAAAAAGAACGCGGATAAAGAGTTTAAACTATCGTCATGGGCCATCGAAAATCCATCGGTAATCTATGTAATGATTGCCATATTTCTTTGGTTAGGGTATACGGCCTACATGGCAATGCCAAGGGAAGATTTTCCCGAAATTGTGGAAACTAAAATTTATATCAGTACCCCGTATCCCGGGAATACTGCTGAAGATATAGAACGGTTAATTACCGATCCTTTGGAGGACCGCCTCAAAAACATAAGTAATGTTGTAGAGATTGTTTCTACTTCTCAAGAAGATTACGCCATAATTACAGTTGAGTTTGATGAAGAAATAACCGTAGAACAGGCCAAACAAAAGGTTAAGGATGAGGTTGATAGTGAAAAGGCCAGTGAAGATTGGCCCACCTTTAATAATGCCAAGGTAGAGCCCAATGTATTTGACCTCAATTTTTCAGAGGAAGTTCCCATTATGAATATCAATTTTACTGGAGATTATCCGGTTGAAAAACTAAAGGAATTTGCGGAATACCTACAGGATGAGGTTGAAGATCTACCAGAAATTAAAAAAGCAGACATCCGTGGTGCCCAAGAAAAAGAAGTAGAGGTTGCTGTAGATATTTACAAGATGATGGCTGCTAAAATAAGTTTTCAAGATGTTATTTCAGCTATTTCAAATGGGAATATGACCATGTCCGCAGGCAACTTAAAAACAAGTGGTCAAAGACGAACCATACGTATTCTAGGGGAAATAGAAAATCCTAAACAGCTAGAAAATTTTGTTGTCAAATCAGAAAATGGGGCGGTCTATCTAAAGGACATCGCCAGCATTACTTTTGAGGAAAAGGACAAAACCACCTATGCAAGGGAGTTTGGGGACAATGTGGTGATGCTCGACGTTAAAAAAAGAGCGGGTAGAAATGCCATTTCCGCAGCGGATAAAATTAAGGAGTTGGTTAAAGAAGAAAAGGAAAATTACTTTCCACCAGACCTTAATATTTCAATTGCCAACGACTCCTCTACGCGTACATTGAACCAAGTTCAGGATTTGGTCAACAACATTATTTTTGGAATAATACTCGTTGTTACGGTGTTGATGTTCTTCTTAGGATTTAGAAATGCATTATTCGTTGGTTTTGCAATTCCAATGTCTATGTTTATGTCGTTTGTAATTCTATCATGGTTGGGTTACACCTTAAATACCATGATACTTTTTGGAATGATCATGGGTCTCGGAATGATGGTGGACAATGGTATTGTGGTTGTGGAAAACGTATATCGATTAATGGACGAGGGAATGTCCAGAACCGAAGCTGCTAAAAAAGGAATTGGTGAAATTGCTTTTCCAATTATTATTTCAACAGCAACTACAGTGGCGGCCTTTGTACCTTTAGGTTTATGGCCGGGTATTTTTGGGCAGTTCATGATATATTTCCCAATTACCCTTTCTGTAGTATTAGGTTCTTCCTTATTTGTGGCCATTTTCATGAACTCTATGCTCGTATCACAGTTCATGAGTACGGATGAAAAAGAAATATCCATAAAACAATTGATTCGAATCAGTGTGCTACTAGGGGGCTTAGGTTTGTTAATTGTACTTTTGGGAGGCGCCATGAGAGGCCTTGGTACAGTAATGATATTTACGGCCATTCTATTTTGGGTATATAAATACGTGATCAAAGGTGCCGCTCAAAATTTTCAAAAAAAGACCATGGTACGATTTGAAAATTGGTACGAAAGGCGTTTAAAACATGCCCTAAAAGGCAGAAATGTATATTGGTACTTTGGGGGAACCTTTTTAATGCTTGTTGGAATATTTATGCTATTTGGCGGCTCATTAGCAAGTGGTCGTACCAAGGTTGAATTTTTTCCGG
>CBFIGW010000060.1:0-16785 GCA_965662155.1 Maribacter sp.
TACCGTATCCAATATGCCATCATTGTCATCGTCCAAATCCACACTGTCCGGTACTCCGTCTCCATCGGTGTCGGTACCGGGAGTATCTGGATCTAAGTAATCAGGTGTTCCGTCACCGTCCGTATCGTCATCGGTAGGGTCGCCGTCGTTGTCGGCGTCCTCGTCTGGCGTGTCGATGCCATCACCGTCATCGTCTAGGTCGCGGTAGTTCACATCCTCCGTACCGTCCGTGTCGGGAAGGTCGTTCGCCGGGTCATCTATCTCGTCGTTGACATCGAATCCGTCGTTGACATCACTGCCTTCGTAACCATCGTCAAGACCGTCTCCATCAGAGTCCGTTCCGGTATAGGCCTGGTCGGGGATGCCGTCGAAGTTAAAATCGTTGCCTTCGTTGTTGTCGGGCACCAAGTCGTTGTCACTGTCATCGTCCAGATAGTCAAGCTCGTCCGTACCGTCCGTGTTCACAGGGTCGAGTCCACCGATATAGGCGCTGTTGACACCATCGTTCGAGGCATAGGTGGCCGCATCGTCATCGTTCGGCCCTATATAGCCGGAGGTAGTCTGTGCCTCCACATTGTCCGGGATGCCGTCATTGTCACTGTCAATGTCCAAATGATTGGGATAACCGTCACCGTCACTGTCAAGTGCATCGGTCAACGGGTCGTTATCGCCATCAAGGTTCGGGTCCTCTACCGTATCCAATATGCCATCATTGTCATCGTCCAAATCCACACTGTCCGGTACTCCGTCTCCATCGGTGTCGGTACAAGTTTGAGGACTTAAATAGAAATGAATCCAATTCTCAGAATTTGTTGAAGTTGTGTAGAAGGTTATTTCACTAGTAGTTGATTGAGAAACCCAAGTTGCTGCTTGCGGCAATATCAATCCACTAGTCGACTCATTTTCTACATAATATATATTCTGTTCTTGATGACTTGAAACATCATCTGGCAGGGTTGTTAAAAAGGTATATTCTGACCCTAATTCGGCTTCAATACCATCTCTCTTATGCGAGGAAAGAAAAGCGGAATGCTCTGCCCTTATTTTAACAGGTACATTTCCTGAAATGTTAAATATGATTGTGTTATTATTCCTAACAGAAAAATTACTTCCAGCCAAATTCACATTAGACATAGTAGCTGTTACAATAACACTACCGTCTTCTAAGCCCCATTTAGAACTCACATCAGACATTAGGCTATAAATACCTTGAGAGTTTTGTACCGTTGTAAAGTCGAAATCCGAGGTAAAAATCTCTACATATTGTTGTTCTTCACAATTGTCTGTATATTTTGCATGAAAGAACCTACTGTTAACATCCTTTAAATCAACTTTATTTACTGATGTTAGAGACCATGAATTGAAGACCGAGGCCAATATAAATACAAAGAAGAAACTACTCTTTTTTGTGAAACATAAAATTTTCATTTTATCCATAAATGATAGTTTTTATTCAACTAATCACCATGGCAAGCGAGAATTAATTCGGTAAGGAATGGGACTTCCAAATGAAATACGATGCAAGATAATTTTTAAAATCTAAGTCTTAGCTCTATTCGGATAACTTGTTAATAATTATCCGTGAATTACTAATAACTCGCTTTACGATTACTCCCTTTGGATAAGAATTTATAAAACAACCCCTATAATTATATCTTAAAAATTGCAACATTAATCGATGTTTGAAAAAATGATCTATAAAACTCTATAAATCCAGTATTTTTGCACGAAACTTCTTAGAATGACTTTTAAAGAACAAATAGAAAAAAGGAGGACATTTGGCATTATCTCCCATCCGGATGCCGGTAAAACTACACTTACAGAAAAGTTACTGCTTTTTGGAGGAGCAATTCAAGAGGCTGGTGCCGTTAAAAACAATAAAATTAAAAAATCGGCCACCAGTGATTTTATGGAAATAGAACGCCAAAGGGGAATCTCAGTTGCAACTTCTGTCTTGGCATTCATTTATAAGGATAAAAAAATAAATATACTGGACACACCTGGGCATAAAGATTTTGCCGAGGATACCTTTAGGACCTTAACAGCCGTGGACAGTGTTATAGTTGTAATAGATGTAGCAAAAGGTGTTGAGGAACAAACAGTTAAGTTAGTAGAGGTATGTAGAATGCGAAATATTCCAATGCTAGTTTTCATAAATAAACTGGATAGGGAGGGGCAAGATGCTTTTGACTTGATGGATGAATTAGAACAAAAACTTGGGTTGTCCGTTACACCTCTAAGTTTTCCAATTGGGATGGGTTACGATTTTAAAGGAATTTACAATATTTATGAGAAAAACATTAACCTTTTCAGCGGAGACAGTAAAAAAAATATTGAAGAAACAATAGCTTTTGACAATATAGATAGTCCAGAATTGGAAAATATAATAGGAGAAAAAGCGGCAACAGATTTACGTGATAATTTGGAATTAGTTTGGGGAGTATATCCAGATTTTAATAAGGAAATATACCTTAAAGGGGAACAACAACCTGTTTTTTTTGGTTCTGCACTCAATAATTTTGGCGTGCGCGAACTTTTGGATTGTTTTATTGAAATAGCACCTTCCCCAAAACCAAAAATGGCAGAGGAAAGACTAGTTAATGCAGATGAAAAAGAGTTAACTGGGTTTGTATTTAAAATACACGCAAATATGGATCCCAAACACAGGGATAGATTGGCCTTCATCAAGATAGTTTCTGGCACATTTGAGAGAAACAAACCTTATCTGCATGTAAGACAAGGGAAGAAACACAAGTTTTCTAGTCCTAATGCTTTTTTCGCCGAAAAAAAAGAAATCGTAGATATTTCCTATCCAGGTGATATTGTTGGTTTACATGATACAGGAAACTTTAAAATTGGTGATACTTTAACTGAAGGCGAGTTACTTCATTATAAAGGAATTCCAAGTTTTTCTCCAGAGCATTTTAGGTATATCAACAATGCCGATCCTATGAAATCCAAACAATTGTATAAAGGAATTGACCAATTAATGGATGAGGGTGTAGCTCAGCTCTTTACACTAGAAATGAACGGCAGGAAAATAATAGGTACAGTTGGAGCACTTCAGTTCGAGGTAATCCAATATAGACTTGAACATGAATATGGTGCTAAATGTAGTTACGAAAATTTCCCAGTTTACAAAGCTTGCTGGATAGGTAATGAAAACAACAAAAGTGATGAATACAAAGAATTTATTAGGGTGAAACAAAAATTCCTAGCCAAAGACAAAAGAGGTCAATTAGTATTCCTTGCCGATTCTCAATTCTCTTTGCAAATGACCCAACAAAAATATCCATTGGTAAAACTTCATTTTACTTCTGAATTTGAATAATAAAAAAGCCCACTTTAAAGTGGGCTTTTTTATTTAGGCCTCTCCGGTAGGACCAAAATTTAAAGGAATTGAAGGTTGTTCATAATCCTTAATGGTACCGTGGGCTTTTTCAAATCGTTGTACATTATCATTTAATGCTTTTAAAAACTTCTTTGCATGCTGTGGTGTAAGTACTATTCTACTTTTCACCTTTGCTTTAGGAGCTCCAGGCATCATACTTATAAAATCTACAACAAATTCTGATACAGAGTGATTGATGATAGCAAGATTGGAATAAATCCCTTCTGCAGTTTTTTCATCTAATTCAATATTAATCTGTTTCTGTTTCTGATTTTTATTTTCGCTCATATGTCCAGCAATTAATTTAAACAAAAAGCCCTCAATAAAATTGAGGGCTAATTTTTAGAATTTTAAAGCTTCTTTTCTCGCCATAATTTCATCATATTCCTCTTTGGAACCTACAATTATATTATCATAGTCCCTCATACCCGTACCAGCAGGAATCTTATGTCCTACTATAACATTCTCCTTCAATCCTTCCAAAGTATCTACTTTACCACTTACAGCAGCTTCATTTAATACTTTAGTTGTCTCTTGGAACGATGCAGCAGATATAAATGACTTTGTCTGTAACGAAGCTCTAGTAATACCTTGTAAAATAGGTGTTGCCGTTGCTGCTACTGCATCACGCGCCTCTACCAAGTTCTTGTCAGAACGTCTAAGAACAGAATTTTCATCCCTAAGTTCCCTTGGCGTAACAATTTGGCCTGGTTTTAGGTTTTCAGAATCACCAGCTTCCATAACAACTTTTTTACCAAAGATTTCATCATTTTCTGTAATAAAGTCAGCTTTATGAATTAATTGGTTTTCCAAGAAAATAGTATCTCCTGGATCAACTATTCTAACCTTACGCATCATTTGCCTTACAACAACTTCAAAGTGCTTATCATTAATCTTCACACCTTGTAAACGGTATACTTCTTGTACCTCATTAACTAAGTACTGTTGTACAGCAGAAGGCCCTTTAATAGACAATATATCTTCTGGTGTTATAGAACCATCTGATAAAGGCATACCTGCTCTTACATAATCATTTTCTTGAACAAGAATTTGATTAGAAAGTTTCACCAAGTATTTCTTTACTTCACCAAGTTTGGATTCGATAATTATCTCACGGTTACCTCTTTTAATCTTACCAAATGAAACAACACCATCTATTTCCGAAACTACAGCTGGATTTGATGGGTTACGTGCTTCAAATAGTTCTGTTACCCTTGGAAGACCACCAGTAATATCACCTGCTTTTGCAGACTTACGAGGAATCTTAACCAAGATTTTACCTTCTTTAATCTTATCACCATCATCAACCATTATATGCGAACCAACAGGTAAATTATAAGAACGCAATGTTTCTCCTTTAGCATCTTGGATAAGTAAAGTTGGTATTAACTTCTTATTTCTAGATTCAGAAATTACCTTTTCTTGGAAACCTGTTTGCTCATCAATTTCTACCTGATAAGTAACACCTTGCTCAATATTCTCATATGCTATTTTTCCAGGGAATTCTGAAACAATAACACCATTATATGGATCCCAAGAACAAATAACATCCCCTTTTTCAACTTTAGCACCGTTTTTAATAAACAATTGCGATCCATAAGGAATATTGTTGGTACTTAAAACAATTCCTGTTTTGGTATCTACAACTTTTATTTCAGATGTTCTTGAAATTACTATTTCTGCAGGTTTGCCATCAGACCCTTCACCTTTAACAGTTCTTAAATCCTCAATCTCCGCAACACCAGAAAATTTAACCTCAAGTTTATTATCTTCAGAAATGTTACCTGCAATACCACCAACGTGGAAGGTTCTTAGCGTTAACTGTGTACCTGGCTCACCGATTGATTGGGCAGCAACTACACCGACTGCCTCTCCTCTTTGAACCATTTTATTGGTTGAGAGGTTTCTACCGTAACACTTAGCACAAATACCTTTTTTAGCTTCACATGTAAGCGCAGAACGTACTTCTATTCTTTCGATTGGCGAAGCTTCTACTTTCTTAACATCAGATTCCATTACTTCCTGTCCTGCAGAAAGCAAAAGCTCTTCAGAAACAGGGTCATATACATCATTCAAAGAAACACGTCCAAGGATACGTTCCCCCAAAGTCTCTACTATTTCTTCATTCTTCTTCAATGCCTGTACCTCAACACCTCTTAATGTCTCACAATCTTCAATATTAATAATAACATCTTGAGAAACATCAACTAGTCTACGTGTTAAGTACCCAGCATCTGCGGTTTTCAAAGCGGTATCCGCAAGACCTTTACGTGCACCGTGCGTTGATATAAAGTATTCCAAAATTGATAACCCCTCCTTAAAGTTAGAAAGAATCGGGTTTTCAATAATTTCACCTCCACCAGCAGTAGATTTCTTAGGTTTAGCCATCAAACCACGCATACCCGTTAACTGTCTGATCTGCTCTTTAGAACCCCTCGCACCAGAGTCCAACATCATATATACAGAGTTGAAACCTTGTTGGTCTTCACGAATTCGTTTCATAGCAAGCTCAGTAAGCATTGCATTGGTAGATGTCCAAACATCAATTACCTGGTTATATCTTTCATTGTTGGTTATTAGACCCATGTTGTAATTGGCCATAATACCATCAACTTGTCCATTGGCATCAGCAATCATTTCATGCTTTTCCTTTGGAATAATAATATCACCTAGACTAAAGGAAAGACCACCTTTAAAGGCAAAATCATAACCCATAGTTTTTATCTTATCCAAGAAGTCCGCTGTAGTTGGTACATCTGTAACAGCCAAAATATCACCAATAATATCCCTTAAGGATTTCTTGTTCAATACTTTGTTAATGTATCCAGCAGCCTCAGGAACTTCCATATTAAACAATACCCTACCTACGGTAGTTGGTATTATTTGATAAACCAATTCCCCTTCTTCATTAAAATCTTTTGCTCTTACCTTGATACCGGCATTTAGATTAACCATGCCCTCGTTAAAGGCAATTTCTACTTCTTCAGCAGAATAAAAAGTTAATCCTTCTCCTTTAATTGGCACTTCTGGAGTGGATTTACGCTCTTTGGTCATATAATAAAGACCCAAGACCATATCCTGAGAAGGTACCGTAATTGGAGAACCATTGGCAGGGTTCAAAATATTGTGCGATGCCAACATAAGCAATTGCGCCTCAAGAATTGCTTCTGGACCCAATGGAAGGTGAACTGCCATCTGGTCACCATCAAAATCCGCATTAAATGCAGTACATACCAATGGGTGAAGACGAATAGCTTTACCTTCAATTAATTTTGGCTGAAAGGCTTGGATACCCAGCCTGTGTAAAGTTGGGGCCCTGTTCAACAGAACTGGATGTCCTTTCAATACATTTTCAAGAATATCCCAAACAACAGGCTCTTTCTTATCTATTATCTTTTTGGCAGATTTAACCGTTTTTACAATTCCTCTTTCAATTAATTTTCTAATTACGAAAGGTTTGTATAATTCGGCAGCCATATCTTTTGGAAGACCACATTCAAACAACTTCATTTCCGGTCCAACAACAATAACTGAACGTGCTGAATAATCCACACGCTTACCTAATAGGTTCTGGCGGAAACGACCTTGCTTACCTTTCAATGAATCTGAAAGAGATTTTAATGGTCTGTTAGATTCTGTCTTAACGGCAGAAGCTTTTCTTGTATTGTCGAAAAGTGAATCAACCGATTCTTGAAGCATACGCTTCTCATTACGCAAGATTACTTCTGGAGCTTTTATTTCAACCAACCTTTTTAATCGGTTGTTTCTAATAATTACCCTTCTATATAAATCGTTTAAATCTGAAGTTGCAAAACGACCACCATCCAATGGTACCAATGGACGCAATTCTGGTGGAATAACCGGAATTACTTTCATAATCATCCATTCCGGAAGGTTTTCACGATTTTCTTGAGATTCCCTTAATGCCTCAACAACCTGTAAACGTTTTAAGGCTTCCGTTTTTCTTTGTTTAGAAGTCTCTGTGTTTGCCTTGTGTCTTAACTCAAAAGAAAGTTCTTTTAAATTAATTCTTCCCAATAGGTCTATCAAACACTCAGCACCCATTTTAGCAATAAACTTATTTGGGTCAGAATCTTCTAGGTATTGGTTTTCTTGAGGAATTGATTCTAGGATATTCAAATACTCTTCCTCGGTTAAGAAATCCATTTTATTGATTTCTTCTCCTTCAGGACCTTTTGCAATACCAGGTTGTATTACTACGTAACGTTCGTAATAAATAATCATATCCAATTTCTTGGATGGCAATCCAAGAAGATATCCGATTTTGTTAGGTAAAGAACGGAAATACCAAATATGAGCAACTGGAACTACTAGGTTAATATGACCTACCCTATCTCTACGAACTTTTTTCTCTGTTACTTCTACACCACAACGGTCACAAACGATACCTCTATATCGAATACGTTTATATTTACCACAAGCACACTCATAATCCTTAACCGGACCAAAAATACGCTCACAGAACAAACCATCACGTTCTGGCTTGTGTGTTCTATAATTAATTGTTTCAGGCTTTAAAACCTCACCTCTTGATTCTGCCAAAATTGCTTCTGGAGAAGCCAAACCGATTGAAATTTTATCAAACCTTTTTATTGGGTTATTATCTTTTATTCTTGCCATAATAGCGTGCTGATAATGTTTTTAATTTTGTTACAAATAGCCTAAATAAGACTAAAATACTATTCTTCCAGTCTAATATCCAAACCTAATCCCTTAAGTTCGTGCATTAATACATTGAAAGATTCTGGCAATCCAGGTTCTGGCATTGTCTCTCCTTTGACAATAGATTCATAGGTCTTGGCCCTACCGATAACATCATCTGATTTAACAGTCAATATTTCTCTCAGAGTTGCCGATGCACCATATGCTTCCAATGCCCATACTTCCATTTCACCAAAACGCTGACCACCAAACTGTGCTTTACCACCTAATGGCTGTTGCGTAATTAATGAGTATGGTCCAATGGAACGTGCGTGCATTTTATCATCTACCATATGTCCTAGTTTCAACATATAGATAACACCAACGGTTGCAGGTTGATCAAATCGTTGACCGGTACCACCATCAAACAAGTATGTATGTCCAAATCTTGGAATACCTGCCTCATCTGTATACCCATTAATCTCATCTAAAGTAGCTCCATCAAAAATTGGTGTTGCGTATTTTCTTCCTAATTTAAGACCGGCCCAACCTAAAACAGTTTCGTATATCTGTCCAATGTTCATACGAGATGGTACACCAAGTGGATTTAATACGATATCAACAGGAGTTCCATCTTCTAAGAATGGCATATCTTCTTGACGTACAATTCTTGAAACAATACCCTTGTTACCATGACGACCTGCCATTTTATCACCAACTTTCAATTTACGTTTCTTGGCAATATAAACTTTGGCCAATTTCATTATTCCTGCTGGTAACTCATCACCAACAGAGATAGTGAACTTATCTCTTCTCAAGTTACCTTGAAGGTCATTCAATTTAATTTTATAGTTATGAAGCAAATCAGCTACAGAATCATTGGTGTCTGCATCTGTTGTCCAACTTCCACCCACCAAGTGAGCAAAATCATCAACAGAATTTAACATCTTCATCGTATACTTTTTACCTTTTGGCAATACCTCTTCGCCAAGATCATTTAATACACCTTGTGAAGTTTTACCATTGATAATAGTAAATAACTTTTCTACCAATACATCCTTAAGTTCTTGGAACTTAACTTCGTATTGTAATTCTAATTTACCAAGCTCTTCTTTGTCTTCAGAACGTTTTCTTTTATCCTTTACAGATCTTGAAAATAACTTCTTATCAATTACAACACCTCTTAATGAAGGTGAAGCTTTTAAAGAAGCATCTTTAACATCACCTGCTTTATCTCCAAAGATGGCACGAAGCAGTTTTTCTTCTGGCGTGGGATCTGATTCACCTTTAGGTGTAATTTTACCTATAAGTATATCGCCAGGTTTAACCTCTGCACCAATACGTATCATCCCATTTTCATCAAGGTCTTTTGTAGCCTCTTCGGAAACATTAGGTATATCGTGTGTAAGTTCTTCAGCACCAAGTTTGGTATCCCTTACTTCCAAAGAATACTCGTCTACGTGTATAGAAGTAAATATATCTTCACGAACAACTTTTTCAGAAATAACTATCGCATCCTCAAAATTATACCCTTTCCATGGCATAAAGGCAACCGTCAAATTTCTTCCTAAAGCTAATTCACCTTTTTCCGTTGCATAGCCTTCACAAAGGACCTGTCCTTTCTTGACCCTATCCCCTTTTTTAACAATAGGTTTAAGGTTGATACTTGTACCTTGATTCGTTTTTCTGAACTTTACTAGATTATATGATTTTGAATCTTCCTCAAAACTTACCAATCGTTCAGCATCGGTACGATCATACTTAACCGTTATTTTTTGCGAATCTACATATTCTATAACTCCATCCCCTTCTGCATTTATCAACACCCTAGAGTCTGATGCTACTTGTCTTTCTAAACCTGTACCTACAATGGGTGATTGAGGCTTTAATAAAGGAACAGCTTGACGCATCATGTTTGAGCCCATCAAAGCACGGTTCGCATCATCATGTTCCAAAAATGGTATCAAAGATGCTGAAATGGATGCAATCTGATTAGGTGCAACATCGGTATAATGAATTTCAGCAGGATCAACTACTGGAAAATCACCTTCTTCCCTTGCAATTACTTTATCCGTATCTATCTTACCATTATCTTTTAAAGGAATATTTGCCTGGGCAATTTTCATTCCTTCCTCCTCTTCAGCACTTAGATAAACATGATTATTAATATCAACCGTTGCATTTTCTACCTTTCTATAAGGGGTTTCCAAGAATCCCATTGGGTTTACTTTTGCAAACACTGAAAGTGAAGAAATCAAACCAATGTTTGGCCCTTCAGGCGTTTCAATAGGACAAAGACGACCATAATGTGTATAGTGAACATCACGAACCTCAAAACCTGCTCTTTCACGAGAAAGACCTCCTGGCCCTAATGCTGATAACCTTCTCTTATGTGTAATCTCTGCCAATGGATTTGTTTGATCCATAAACTGAGATAACTGATTGGTACCAAAGAAAGAATTAATTACTGAAGACAATGTCTTTGCATTAATCAAATCTATTGGTGTAAACACCTCATTATCACGAACGTTCATACGTTCACGTATTGTGCGTGCCATACGAGCCAAACCAACACCAAACTGAGATGATAATTGTTCCCCAACCGTTCTAACACGACGGTTAGAAAGGTGATCAATATCATCAATCTCTGCTTTTGAGTTAATTAACTCAATTAAATATTTAATTATAGTTATGATATCTTCCTTGGTCAAAACCTGTTTGTCCATTCCAATATCTAACTGTAATTTCTTGTTCATTCTATAACGACCAACCTCACCTAAATTATAACGTTGATCCGAAAAGAATAACTTGTCAATAATACCCCTTGCAGTTTCCTCATCTGGCGGCTCTGCATTACGTAATTGACGATATATATGTTCTACAGCCTCTTTTTCAGAGTTTGTAGGATCTTTTTGTAGTGTATTGTGAATAATTGCGTAATCAGATTGTGCATTATTCTCCTTATGTAGAAGAATAGTTTTTACATCTGCCTCAAGAATCTCAGCAATATGTTCTTTTTCAAGAACGGTGTCCCTATCAAGAACTATTTCGTTCCTTTCTATAGATACAACTTCTCCAGTATCCTCGTCAACAAAATCTTCGTGCCATGTATTCAATACCCTAGCAGCTAGTTTACGACCTAATACTTTTTTAAGCCCGGCATTAGAAACCTTCACCTCTTCTGAAAGGTCAAAAATTTCTAAAATATCCTTATCTCTCTCAAAGCCAATAGCCCTGAACAGAGTAGTTACTGGTAATTTTTTCTTTCTATCGATATACGCATACATTACGCCATTGATATCGGTAGCAAATTCTATCCAAGAACCTTTAAAAGGTATTACCCTGGCAGAATATAATTTAGTTCCATTTGCATGAAAAGATTGTCCAAAGAATACACCTGGTGAACGGTGCAATTGGGAAACCACAACTCTTTCCGCACCATTGATTACAAAAGTACCACTAGGTGTCATATAAGGTATAGTACCTAAATAAACATCCTGCACAATAGTTTCAAAATCCTCATGCTCTGGATCAGTACAATATAATTTTAGCCTAGCTTTTAAAGGCACGCTATAGGTAAGACCACGCTCAATACATTCTTGGATTGAATATCTAGGCGGATCAATAAAGTAATCCAAAAATTCTAATACGAATTGATTTCTAGTATCAGTAATTGGGAAGTTTTCCATGAAGGTATTGTACAAACCTTCATCACCTCTTTGATCGGATTTTGTTTCAAGTTGAAAAAAATCTTGAAAAGATTTGATTTGAATATCCAAGAAATCGGGATATTCTGGAGTATTCTTAGCCGAAGCAAAATTTATTCTTTCAGTCTGATTTGTGAACATCTAAAGACAGTGTTTTGATCGTGAGTACTATTTGGTAGTATACATCTTCATATACCCAATTCTATAAAAAGGCTTAGGTCTATCCGCAAAAAGCGAAAAGACCTAAACCAAAAACATTGTTGTTGTTGCTACTATTTAAGCTCAACTTCTGCTCCTGCTTCTTCCAATGATTTTTTGATACCTTCTGCTTCGTCTTTAGAAACACCTTCTTTAACAGCTTTTGGTGCGCTATCAACTATATCTTTAGCATCTTTTAATCCTAAACCAGTTAATTCTTTAACCAATTTAACAACCGCTAGCTTGGAACCACCAGCTGCAGTTAAGATTACATCAAATTCTGATTTTTCCTCTGCGGCTTCACCACCGTCAGCGGCACCGCCACCAGCAGCAACAGCTACCGCAGCTGCAGCAGGCTCTATACCGTATTCTTCTTTTAATATATCAGCTAACTCATTTACTTCTTTTACCGTAAGGTTAACTAATTGTTCTGCGAAATCTTTTAAATCTGCCATTTTCTACCGTTTAATAAAATTTTTAAAATATTTAGTTTTTAAGTGCGTACTTATTTTTCTGATAATGTCTTAAGGATACCTGCCAGTTTACCACCGCCAGATTTAAGTCCAGAAATAACATTTTTAGCAGGAGATTGTAATAAACCAATAATCTCTCCAATCATTTCTTCTTTAGACTTAATGCTCACAAGAGCATCCAAATTCTCATCACCAATGTAAATTGCCTCTTCTACAAATGCGCCTTTTAATAATGGTTTTGTAGATTTTTTTCTGAAATTCTTAATTAATTTGGCTGGTGCATTACCTACTTCGGAAAACATTAAAGAGGTATTTCCCTTTAAGACTTCCGGCAATTCTCCAAATTCCTTTTCAGAGGCTTCCATTGCTTTCGCAAGCAATGTATTTTTAACTACAGCGAGTCTAATGTTAGCTTTAAAACAAGCTCTTCTTAAATCAGAGGTTGTTCCTGCATCCATACCAGATATATCCGCTAAATAAATCGTAGAGCTATCTGCTAACTGCGTAGTCAAATCCTGTATAACCGTTGCTTTTTCTTCTCTTGTCATAATTGAAATTTTTAACTAGCAGTGCTTAAACTGACTTAGGGTCTAATTGAACACTTGGGCTCATAGTGCTGGACATGAATATACTTTTCATATAAACACCTTTAGCAGCTGTAGGTTTTAATTTATTTAAAGTTTCCAATAACTCCTTTGCATTGCCAGCAATTTTATCTGCCGAGAAAGAAGCTTTACCTATTGCAGCATGCACAATACCGGTTTTGTCAACTTTAAAATCTATTTTACCTGCTTTTACTTCAGTTACGGCTTTAGCTACATCCATAGTTACCGTACCTGTTTTTGGATTAGGCATTAATCCTCTAGGTCCTAAAACACGACCTAATGGACCTAATTTACCCATAACGCTTGGCATAGTGATGATGACATCAACATCTGTCCAACCGCTTTTAATTTTATCCAAATACTCATCTAACCCAACATAATCAGCACCTGCCTCTTGCGCCTCTGCTTCTTTATCTGGGGTTACCAGTGCCAAAACCTTAACATCTTTTCCTGTTCCGTGAGGTAGTGTAACTACACCACGTACCATTTGATTAGCTTTTCTTGGATCTACACCCAAACGTACAGCCAAATCTATAGATGCATCAAATTTAGTACTAGTTATCTCTTTTATTAAAGCTGATGCGTCATCCACAGAATATAATTTATCCTTCTCAATTTTGGAATGAGCCTCCTTTTGCTTTTTTGTTAACTTTGCCATTTAATTGCTTTTAAGATTTTAAAAAGGTCTTTTACCTGCCACCTTCATGCCCATAGAACGTGCAGTCCCAGCAATCATACTCATTGCAGATTCTACAGTAAATGCGTTAAGGTCAACCATTTTATCTTCGGCTATTGCCTTGATTTGGTCCCAGGTTACACTACCCAATTTTACTCTGTTAGGTTCGCCAGATCCTTTTTTAATCTTAGCTGCTTCCAATAGCTGAACTGCCGCTGGTGGTGTCTTCACAACAAAGTCAAATGACTTGTCTTTGTATACGGTGATAACAACTGGTAAAACTTTACCTGGTTTGTCCTGCGTACGTGCATTAAATTGCTTACAGAACTCCATGATGTTAACACCGGCAGCACCTAAGGCGGGTCCAACCGGTGGCGATGGATTCGCTGCACCTCCCCTAACTTGTAGTTTAACTACTTTACCTATTTCTTTTGCCATTGTTTAAAATTAAATTGAAAGCGTGTCAATGGAAGCAACACAACTTTTAAATATGTAACAATTATCTTAAATCTTTTCTACTTGCATATAACTAAGCTCCAATGGTGTTTTTCTACCGAAAATCTTTACCATTACTTCTAGCTTACGCTTTTCCTCGTTTATCTTTTCAACAGTTCCGTTAAAACCGTTAAAAGGACCATCTATAACTTTTACAGTTTCACCAAATACAAATGGTATAGCAACACTGTCTGTATTAACAGCAAGTTCATCTACTTTACCAAGCATTCTATTTACTTCACTTTTTCTTAAAGGAACTGGATCACCTCCTTTTGTTTCACCCAAAAATCCTATGACATTGGTTATAGAACGAATAATATGAACCATTTCACCGCCCAAATTAGCCTTGACCATTATATAACCAGGAAAATAAACTCTTTCCTTGTTAATTTTCTTACCATTTCTAATTTGTATAACCTTTTCGGTAGGAACCAATACATCCTCTAAGTAATCCGAAAAGCCATGACGCTCTACCTCACTCTCTATGTAGCCTTTGATTTTATTCTCTTGACCACTTACAGCTCTTACTACATACCATTTTTTTTCTAAAACTTCTGACATAGAGCTTATTAATTTAAAACGTAGTTGAAATATACTTTTATTACTTTACTAAACAAAGAGTCTACACCCCAAGTTGCCAAGGCAAACAAAATTGAAAAAACCGCCACAACCACCATTAAATTAGATGACTCAGCTCTAGAAGGCAACGTTACGTTGTTTCTTAATTCTTCAACCGATTCTTTTATATATGTGAACATTTCAACTTCTATTTTACTATTTAATCGTCTGAGATCAAACATATCTCTTTATGGCACGGGAGGAGAGACTCGAACTCCCGACACCTGGTTTTGGAGACCAGTGCTCTACCAACTGAGCTACACCCGTATGAATTGGTATTTTATTTAAACACCCATTCTATTATTTGCATGTAAAGGTGTCCTGCATGAGCAGAACACCCTTAAACACAAACTTTCTAGATTAAAATTAATCTATAATCTTAGTTACCTGACCAGCACCTACTGTTCTACCACCTTCACGGATAGCAAATCTAAGACCTACACTTAACGCGATAGGCTGAATTAACTCAACAGTAATAGTAAGGTTATCACCTGGCATAACCATCTCAACTCCTGAAGGAAGTGCGATGTTTCCAGTAACATCCGTCGTTCTTACATAGAACTGAGGACGATAATTGTTATGGAATGGTGTGTGACGACCACCTTCTTCTTTTTTCAACACATAAACCTCAGCTTCAAATTTAGCATGTGGTGTTACAGAACCTGGCTTACAGATTACCATTCCACGACTAATTTGAGCTTTTTCAATACCTCTTAATAAGATACCTACGTTATCACCAGCCTCACCTCTATCTAATATTTTACGGAACATCTCTACACCAGTAATAGTAGAAGTTAATTTTTCAGCACCCATACCGATAATTTCAACTGGGTCTCCTGTATTAGCAATACCTGTTTCGATACGACCTGTAGCAACAGTTCCACGACCAGTAATTGTAAATGAATCCTCAACTGGCATTAAGAATGGTTTTTCAACGTCACGAACTGGTAATTCAATCCATGAATCTACTGCATCCATTAATTCCATAATAGTAGCTACCCATTTTGGATCTCCATTCAAACCTCCTAAAGCAGAACCTTGAATAACTGGACCATTATCACCATCATATTGATAGAAAGATAATAAGTCTCTGATTTCCATCTCAACTAACTCTAATAATTCAGCATCATCAACCATATCCACTTTGTTCATGAATACAACCATTCTTGGCACACCTACTTGGCGACCTAAAAGGATATGCTCACGAGTTTGTGGCATTGGACCATCTGTAGCAGCAACTACTAAGATAGCACCGTCCATTTGTGCAGCACCTGTAACCATGTTCTTTACGTAATCCGCGTGACCTGGACAGTCAACGTGGGCGTAGTGACGATTAGCAGTAGCATACTCAACGTGTGAAGAGTTAATTGTAATACCTCTCTCTTTTTCTTCAGGAGCATTATCAATTTGATCAAAAGCAGAAGCTTCTGAATAACCCGCATCTGCCAATACTTTTGTAATCGCAGCTGTTAAAGTTGTTTTACCGTGATCCACGTGTCCGATAGTTCCAACATTTAAATGGGGTTTCGAACGATCGTATGTTTCCTTTGCCATAATGTAATTATTTAATCTTAGTTATTATTAGTGTACTAGTTTACTATTGATCGAGTACCTTCTCATTTAAACACGAAAAGTGAGTGCGACCAGCACTCATTGTTATTATTTCTTTTTGAGCCAACGACGGGAATTGAACCCGTGACCTCTTCCTTACCAAGGAAACGCTCTACCCCTGAGCTACGTCGGCGGATTTTTTTTACGCTTTCGCGAAAGCTCAACACCTCAAAGGTATTTAGAGCGGGAGACCAGGTTCGAACTGGCGACATTCAGCTTGGAAGGCTGACGCTCTACCAACTGAGCTACTCCCGCGTTTATAAACTCACTCCATATTACAAATACAAAGCGAGATTAAAGGTGTGGGGAGAGCAGGATTCGAACCTGCGAAGTTAAAAACAACTGAGTT
>CBFIGW010000061.1:0-16290 GCA_965662155.1 Maribacter sp.
AAAATGGAAATTAAAAATTTGAAAATCTCTTTGTATTGAACTGTAAGTATTCTCTATTTTGTACCTTTAAATCAACTAATAATGAAAATTTATGGCTAAAAAATACAACGGATTAAATACAGTATGTACTCATGTTGGTGAATTAGATGATAAACAATATAAAGGAGCTGTCTCTCCTTTGTATATGAGTACTTCATATGCTTTTGATGATGTTGATGTAAAACGATATCCGCGTTATTTTAACACCCCGAACCAGGAAGGATTATGTAAAAAAATTGCAGCTTTGGAGCATGCAGAATCCGCTTTGATCTTTGGTAGCGGTATGGCAGCTGTAAGCACCTCGCTTATGGCATTTTTAGGGGCAGGAGATCATGTGGTATTACAACAAACTTTGTATGGTGGCACATATAATTTAGTCACCGAGGAATTTTCTAAATATGGTATTGAATATTCTTTCACAGATGGATGGAAACCTGAAGATTTTGAATCAAAAATCCAGAAAAATACCAAGGTAATATATATAGAAACCCCTTCTAATCCATTACTTACTATAACAGACTTAATTGGCGTTACAACTATTGCCAAGAAGCATGATATTGTAACCATGATAGACAATACCTTCGCAAGTCCCGTAAATCAAAACCCAATAGATTTTGGGGTAGACATTGTAATTCATAGCGCTACAAAATATATGGGAGGCCATTCAGACATCTGCGCTGGAGCTGTAGCATCTACCCAAAAAAATATGGAGCGCATATTTCATTTGGCAAAGAATTTTGGTGGTAGTTTAAGTGATTATACGGTATGGTTGCTGGAACGCAGTATTAAGACCATGGGGATTAGGGTAAAGGCGCAAAATGCCAATGCAATGGCAATGGCAACTTTTTTAAAAAATCATGAAGATATTGATGCTGTTTATTATCCAGGTTTGCCATCCCATAAAGGGCACCAATTGGCCAAAATTCAAATGAAAGGTTTTGGAGGTATGTTGTCTTTTGAACTTAAAAATTATTTAGATGCTTCTTTGTTTCAAAAATCTTTGCAATTAATTAAATCGTCAATGAGTTTAGCAGGGGTTGAAAGTACAGTTTTGTCTCCAACACAAACCTCCCACGCATTAATGAGTGCCGAAGTAAGGGCAGAACAAGGTATTAAAGATGGATTAATTCGATTTTCAGTTGGTATAGAGGAAGTAGAAGATTTGATAGCGGATATTGAATATGCCATTAATCATGTTAAATCTGTTAATTTTACAACACCTGAAGAAAATCAATTTCATAAGTAAGTTTGGAAATAACTTACGACCAAAATATGATTTAGAAAAAGTTCAATTTCATGAAATTAGATATTTTAGTATTTGGAGCCCATCCAGATGATGCGGAATTAGGAGCTGGTGGTACTATCGCTAAAGAAGTATCCTTAGGAAAAAAGGTTGGTATTGTAGATTTAACTAGGGGAGAGCTTGGCACTCGTGGTACCGCAGAAATTAGGGATAATGAAGCTGAGGCGTCAAAAAAAATTCTAGGTGTATCGGTAAGGGAAAACTTAAGATTTAGGGACGGATTCTTTACTAACGATGAAAAACATCAATTGGAGGTTATTAAAATGATTCGTAAGTATCAACCTGAAATTGTTTTATGTAATGCCATTGATGACCGCCATATAGATCATGCCAAAGGTAGTTCGTTGGTGAGTAATGCTTGTTTTTTAAGTGGACTGGTTAAAATAGAAACGACTATTGGCCAAAAAGCGCAAGTGCCTTGGAGACCTAAGTTGGTATATCATTATATACAATGGAAAAATTTAAAGCCTGATTTCGTAGTTGATATTAGTAAATTTATTGATAAGAAAACGGAAGCTATTTTAGCCTATAGTTCTCAATTCCATGACCCAAAAAGTAAAGAGCCAGAAACACCCATAAGCAGTAAAACTTTCATCGAAAGTGTTAGGTACCGAGCACAGGATTTAGGTAGGTTAGTGGGTAAGGATTATGCAGAAGGGTTTACTGTAGAACGGCTGTTGGCTGTGGATTCACTGGAGCACTTGGTTTAAGCCGATTTTTTGTATTTCTTTTGGGTTTTTGGTACAGTAAAGTAAAAACTTGAGCCTTTGTTAATTGCGCTATTAACCCAAATAGTACCGTTATTTTTTTCCACCATTTCCTTACAAAGGGAAAGTCCTAGACCTGTACCCTTTTCATCATTGGTGCCATAAGTAGTGTGTGTTTCGCTCATACTAAAAATTTTACCCATTGTTTCTTCGTTCATACCTATACCATTGTCACGTACAAATATTTCCCAATGATTGGTTTTCTCGGTAGCACCAACAGTAACCATACCATTTACCGGTGTAAATTTAAGAGCATTGCTCACTAAATTTCTAATTATGATATCCATTTGGTCACTATCGGACCAAGTAAGTGTATTCGATTCAATCCTATTGATTAACTTAATATTCTTTGAGTTTGCAATTTCCGATAACAATGCTATATTTTCCTCAACAATATGCTCTAAATCTGTATTTCTAGGTTTTGTTACGGCGCCGTTCATCTGTGTTTGACCCCATGATAACAGGTTATTTAGTGTAAAGGCAATATGGTCTATATCGGATTTTAATTTTGGAACAAAGCCAAGAAACTCTTCTTTGGTCATTTCTCCCTCTTTAAAAAGTTTAATTAATCCTTGGAAGGCCCCGATTGGCCCTCTTAGGTCATGACCTATTATTGAGAAAAGCTTATTCTTGGTTTCATTCAAATATTTCAGGTGTTCTTCTTTTTTCTCTAGATCTGTCTGTTTAAGTAATAATTCTTTATTTAATGTTTTTTGTGTTTTCGCATTTTTTCTAATTAATATGGTAATTGCCAAAAACACGAAAAGCAAGAATAATGTAATATATAAATACCGCCATTGTTTGGCTAAAGCCTCTTTATTTTCAATGATTAATTGTTCCTTTTGTTGATCGTACTCAATTTTAGTTTTGAGCATCGTTAAACTCTTCTTATTTTCATTAAGTGCTAACGTATCCGATATTTTTTGAAACAGTTCATGAAAATTTAAAGCCTCTTTAAATTGCTCGTTCTTCTTTTTTAAGGTATAGAGGATTTCTGCACTTGCTTTTGTTCCAGCTAAATCAGAAATTTTTTCGGAAAGGGCCATGGCCCTTAAAACGTATTTTTCGGAAATACTGTCATTGTTCAATTTAAGGTTAGCCATTGCTATCCCGTTTAATAAAGGTATTTCTGACCTTTCATCATTAAGTTCCTTATGTAAAAGCTCACTTTGGCGATACCAGTACATAGCCCATTTAAATTTGTTTTGCTTTAGATATATTTTGCCTTTTATTTCATAGGCATAGGCTAGCCAATCCATTATTTTTTCCTCTTCAAAGGTTTTTATAGAACTATTTACATTGTACATAGCATGTTCCAATTCACCCATATCGGCATAAGCAGAAGCCATATTACTTGATGTTTCCGCCATGAATACCGGATCATTTATTTCCCTGTTAATAGATTTTACTTTTTTGTAAAATATCATTGCCTGTTTAAAATCCTTTTGTGATACATATAGGTTGGCAATGTTTTCTGTAATTATAGAAAGCATTGATTTATTATCTATTTCTTCTGCAATCTCTATACCTGCTAAATAATTTTTTAATGCTAGTGCATAATTCCCAAGGTAACCGTATTCACCTGCAATATTGTTTATGATAGAAAGTTTTAATTGAGCATCTCCTAATTCATCTGCAATTTTAGAAGCATTTTTGTAATGGATTATAGAAGTATCGTACTTTCCTTTATCAGAAAAATAAGTGCCTAAACTAGCATATGCTTTAGATTCGCCCTTTAGATAACCTGATTGTTGACTTAAATCCAATGCTTCTTTTGAAAGAATGTATAAACTATCCAGTTCAAAATACCTCTGTTCGTTGGCTAGTTCCAACATTGATTTTATATAAACGGAATCAGATTTTTTTATGCCTTGTTGTTCGTATTTAAATAACACGTTTTGCATACTATCACGGATGGTTGTCTGAGATAAAATAGTGCTAGTATGGCAAAATGTAATTGCACATAACAACACAGGTATTTTAACTAAAACAAATAGTTTAGTATGGTAATTAAAGGTCATAGATATGGTTAGTATTCACTTATAACGTATAAAACTAAAAATTGTGTACTTAGTTTAATTATAATTGTTGTGAAACGGCTCTTTTTGTGTGTTTTAGCCTTGAAAAGTGTATTTTATCGATGAAATATTTTTCATACTTATAAAATATTAGCTTTTAAGCTTATATATGTCGAAGTTGGTTTGTGTATTTTTTTAAAGAACATTAGTCTTTTTTTAGGCTAACTCTAAGTAGTATTTTTTTTGTGTTAATAATAGGTCTTTAGATATAAATTATTGTGAAAGCGGTAATTTTATAAAGAACGAAGTGCCTTTATTTTCTTCACTTTCTACGTAAATCGTGCCATTATTTTTTTTGATCATTTCTTTGCTCAACTGCAGGCCAAGTCCGGTTCCACGTTCCATATTAGTTCCAAAACTAGAATAGTGAACATAATTATCCATGATTTTTGATAATGTTTCTGAGGACATTCCAACACCATTATCTTTAACTTCAATATTAAGAAACCCATCAGTTTTAGAACCGTTGATCCAAATGTTTCCAGATTCAGGGGTGAATTTAATAGCATTGTTTATTAAATTTCTCAGGACAATATCAATATGATTGTAGTCCGCGTAGATTTTCATGTCATTGGTTATATTATTTATTATTTGGAGCTTTTTTTCAAGAATATTTTTTTTATACAAGGGTATTATATGGTCCACGATATTTTTAACGGAAATATTTTCTTTTAAAGTTATCGCCCCTTTCATTTGCGTTTGCCCCCAATTAAGAAGATTGTCAAGAGTAAATTGTATATGATCAAGGTCCTTGTTTAGCTTAGGGGCGAATTTTTTAAATATACTTTCTCCCGATTTATTTTCCAAGGTAAGGTTTAATAGTTCCTTTAAGGAAATTATAGGACCTCTTAGATCATGGCCAACTATTGAAAATAACTTTTCCTGATTTTTGTTGATTTGATTTAATTTATTCTGGTTCTCCGACAAATTAAGTGTTTTGACTTCTAACTCTTTATTTAAAACTTTTATCCTTGAGTTGGATTTATAAACTAACACCGATATTAAAAGAGAAACACCGATTAAACCAATAAACCATTGTATGTACCTGCTTTGTTGAGCCAATTTTTGTTGATTGATATCATTTTCCAATCTTTTTTCTTTCTCAAATTCAAGTTTTGTGTTTAACATTGTTATGTTGGTACTGTTCTCTTCTTTGCCTATAATTGTAATTAAACTATCAGATTTTTCTAAATATTCTAAAGCTAATATGGGTTGGTTTGTATTTTTATAAATATGATAAAGTACGGTGTAACAATTCTTACGTCCCGTTTTCAAATCCATTTTATTGTAAAGGTCTAAACTGTTGTTAATAAACAAACCAGCTTGAGAATAATTTTTTAATCCTATGTTTGATCTTGCAGCACCTAAGAGTGCATCGGCCTTACCTTTGATGTCTTGAATGTTTTCATGAATTTTAATAGATTTTTTAAAATATGATTCTGCCAATTCAAAATTTTCTTTTTCAAGATAAACATCGCCCATGTTGCTATATGAAAAAGCCAACCATGCTGGCATTTTTAATTTATCAAAGACGGAGATGCTATATTCCAAAAGAGGTACCGTTCGTTCATGTTCACCTTTCTTTGTTAAACAAAATGCCAGATTGGAAGATAACCTGGCTTCAATAGATTCATCCTCAAAATCTTTAAAAAGACTTAATCCATCATCAAAATATTCTTCTGCCAGTTTGTGGCTGTTTAGTAGTCCAAACATGACCCCTAGGTTTAAATATTGTCTCCCCAATAATCTTTTATCTTCTATAATTTCGGCAATGTCAAGTGCATTCTTAAATGCCCTGTAAGATTCGGTATAATCGGACTTTGTGAAATATGCCTGTCCTAATTGATTATAAGCTTCCAACATATGTTTCTTTGCAATATTTGCCTTTGGTCGATATAAAATTTTACTTAAATAGACAATGCTCTGGTCTGCATCTCCATTGTACAAATAATAGCCTGAAAGATTTAATATTGAGCTTGTTTTTCCGGTGTCAAAACCTATATTTTTACTAATAGTATTTGCTTGTTTAGCTAAGATCAGCATTGAATCTAAATTTGTGTACCTAAGCGACCAACTTAACTTATTTACTAGGTTTACATAAGCCGTATCTCTTTCGAATCCTTTGTTCTTTTGTTGGTATAATAGAACATCATTTTTAAGCTTTAAAATGCTATCTCTTTGGGAATAACCGTAACTAGAGAAAAAAAGCAGAAAAACATATAGAAGTAGCTTTCTATTCCATCCACTTTTTAGCTTGGGTAGCGAAAGGTAATTGGGAATAAAACCATTAATTTTAGGCATTTGATAAGTGGAAGTAATCAAGATTATTGGGATTTAAAATTACTAAAGTGTATTAAAATACAACAATTTTTAAAACAATTCTATATTTAAAACTTATGTAATAATATGTTTAAATACTTTGAAAGATTAGTAAAAAAAAATTACCTTTGCCACCGCTTCTAAATGGTGGTTGTAGCTCAGCTGGTTAGAGCGCTGGATTGTGGTTCCAGAGGTCGCCGGTTCGAACCCGGTCTTCCACCCTAATAAAGCTAAAAAGTTCCGAACATGTTCGGAACTTTTTTTATTCTTTTCACCAAATAAGTGTTTAAAAAAAAACAAATAGCGCTACAATTTTATTTCGGGCCTATTTGAATAAGTAAACAACTATAATTTAATCAAGTAAGTTGTCAACTTTAATTTTCTCTTTTCTATTGGCGATTTCCCAAGCCGTATAAAAAATTAATCTAGACCTGTTCTCTAGCAAGTCATAATTTATTTTATCGGGAGTATCACTTGGTCTGTGATAATCATCATGGGTACCGTTAAAATAAAATATTATTGGAATATTGTTTTTTGCAAAATTATAATGATCACTCCTATAGTAAAACCTGTTGGGGTCATTTTCATCATTGTACGTATAATCCAATTCCAAGTTTGCATATAGTTTATTTATAGATTCTGAAAGTTCATGCAACTCTATACTTAACTTATCAGAACCGATCAAATAGATATAATTTCTATCTCCCTCGCGCTTAGGGTCTATCCTACCTATCATATCTATATTTAAATTAGCTACGGTTTGTTTTAACGGGAATATAGGGTCTACATCCGTGTAATATTGGGATCCTAATAAACCTTTTTCTTCTCCGGTAACATGAAGAAAGACCACAGAACGTTTAGGGCCATTACCGGCATCCTTGGCCTTCTTAAATGCTTCTGCAATTTCTAATAGTGCCACAGTACCAGAACCATCATCGTCCGCACCATTATTTATTTCACCGTTATTTGAGATTCCTATATGGTCTAAATGCGAAGATATAACCAGGTATTCATCTGGTTTTTCAGACCCTTCAATTATAGCTACTACATTTTCGGACAATACTTCCGTAGCTGTACTTTTAATATTTAAGGCTACTTTGACCGGTAAGGTTTTAGAAACGTTATCCTCTTTTATTTGAGGTAGTATTTGCTTAATTATTTCTTCATTGATAACAGCATTGAAACTGCCAACTTTATCGCTTTTAATACTCATCCTTCCGGAATTATTATTTTTTGCTCTATTATAATAGGCCAATACTCTTGGGTAAAGACTCGGTGAAAACATAAACACGGCGGCAGCACCTTTTTCATTTAACACTTGAAACCTGTTCATAGAATCCTGGCTCCATTTGGAAGGTTCATTTGTACCACTTATGGTATAGGTGCCATCAGCATTCTTAGGCTCGCCATCTTTAATTAAGACTAATTTTCCTTTAACATCAAGTTTATCAAAATTTGAATAGTTTTCGTCATCAATACCATAGACAGCATAAACCATCTCATCAAAACTACTTGTTAGGCTGTTAAAGCTTACAAAGTTGGACCCCAAGTCATAGGTATTGCCATTCAAGGTCATTGTTCCATTTGGCGACTTTGCTATTTCTAAAGGTACTTTTTGAAGGTAATCGCCATTATCCGGTGCTGCAGGAATGTCCAATTTTTCATATTCCGCCTTTAAATATGCAGTTGCCTTTTTTTGACCAGGCGTACCTGTTTCTCTGCCTTCATACGCATCGGAGGCGTAAGTGTATAAGTGTTCTCTTAACTCAGTTTCGGTAATGGTATTTGCATAAACCGTAGGGTCAGCAATAACTTCTTTAGTTGCTGTGTTTTCGGAAACAATTGTTTTTTGTGATGAGTTACATGCTGCCAGAAGTAATCCTAGCATAAGAATTGATTTATTCATTTTTTTTATCAAAATTTATCAAAAATAACTAAAACTTACATGTTATCTAAGAAGTAGTGTTTAACTATTAAAAATTTTAAAAACCCATTATGGCCTATGTATTAATCCCTATTAAGTAGGAAAGTTCTAATTAGACCGTAGATGTAGTTTTACCTAGGGCCCTATCTCTCTTTAATTTTATCTTTTTTTGTATCTGTCCTGGATAACTTTCAATATCGCCTTCCGCTTCCAGGATCAATAGTTCTTGGTCGGGTAGGGGTTGTTTTAAATCATCTGCTTTACAACCTAAAATAACAGATGCCGTTTCTACTCCGGAATGACTGGCACCGGCCACGCCGTGGGATAATATACTAGCCCCGCATAAATATAAATTCTCTATTTCACTCTTGGCCTTAAAAGCAAAAGGACCAATATGCTTTAGACTTTTTTCAGTTCCGTAAACATTGCCATCCGTAGTATTGATATAATGTTTGTTGGTAATTGGTGTACCTAAATCTTTTGTGACGATATGGTTGGATATTCCAGGCAATACCTTATCAACACTATTTATCATCTTTTGCATCAATTTTGCTTTAAAATCTACATATTCTTGCGATCGTTTTACCTTTTCATCTTCATATTTTTTAAACGAGGAGTAGTCTATGAACGTAATAACCTCTAAACTGTGATGTATGCCGTCAAAACTGGTAGGGTCCTTTAAAGTGGTGCAACTTATGAACAGTCCTTCGAACAACTTATCTTTTAGAATATCTTCACTAATAGCATTATCGTAATAGTCATCTGCATCCTTATTGGGCATTATCCAATTATTTCCTGAATCCAAACCATATTTGGCAACATCAATATCTACGGTTAAAAACAACATCAAAGAAGTACAAGAGTATTTTGTTTTTTTAAGTTTGGATTGGAGTTTTTGGCTTAAATTTTCTGTTCCTATCAATTTATTATAGGTGATGCCAATATCGGCATTGGAAACAATTTGATCGGCATAAAAACTATTTCCATTTTCAAGAACAACTCCTACTGCTTTTTTCTTATTTGTGCCCTCTAAAATAATCTTGGCTACCTTAGAAGAGGTTCTTATTTCTCCCTTATGAAGTTTTATGGCCTTGGTCATTGCCTTTACCAACGCACCGCCTCCACCCATGGGATAATAACCCCCTTTAAAGTAATGGTACATTAATGCGGCATGTAATAAAAATGATGCCTTTTTGGGTTGTAACCCATGATCACCGCACTGAATGTTTAAAATATTTTTAAGGAGCGGGTCCTTAATATGCCAGTCAATAACTCTTTTTAAGGTGAAAATACTATATCTACCAAAATGCCTTGTACGGTATGGCATGGTGATTTTCTGCCAGAATCCCTTTAAATATGGCATAGAATACAATTCTTCACTAGCCAATTTTATATACTTTAAGTATTTCTTAATTCCTTTTTCTTCTTTTGGAAATTCCTGTATTAATCTAGTTTGTAATTCCCCAAGACTTGAAGGGTAATTGAATCTATAATTACCTATATGTACATGCTCATAGGCCTCTGGTTTCATCCTAAAGAAAACCAGATCATTAGCTATCCCCAAGGCTTTGTATAAATTACTGGTAGTCTCTCCTTCCCCAAGTAGACCTATATAATGTACTCCTGGCGTAAATCTATGCCCATTGATATAAAAACTATGGCACCAACCTCCGGGTACGTCGTGCTGTTCTAATACCAATACTTTTTTACCGGCACGTGACAAACAAATGGCAGCGGCCAATCCACCGGCCCCAGAACCTATGATTATGGTATCATAGTGTTCTACTTTACTTTTATCTATAGATATATTATTCTTCAAATTATCTTATTCCAAAGCTTTCGATATTGCTGCTTCTACTAAAGGCTCCATCACTTTGTATCCAGCAACAGTAGGGTGAACTTCATCCTCGGCATATATTTTTGGTAGACCGTTACGCTCATCGGCCATTACACTAAAATAGTCAAGATAAATATGTCCTTTATCATTGGCATAATCTTTTATCATTTTATTTAACGCAATAATTTTGTTGGCTGGCTCCATGCCGGGTTTCCAAGGGTAATCGTATGCCGGTAAAGTTGAGGATAAAACTACCTTAATATTATTCGCATGTGACATTTCGGCCATACCGATAATATTATCCATGATCATCTCAATTGTAGAAGGACCCGTGTTACCGGCTATGTCATTGGTACCGGCTAAGATTACTACTACTTTTGGATTTAAATTAATAACATCTTGTCTAAAACGAACTAACATTTGTGGCGTAGTCTGGCCGCTAATTCCTCTATTAATATAGGGCTTTCCTTCAAAAAACTCCGGTCTTGCGTGTAACCAACCAATAGTAATGGAATTTCCCATAAAGACGACCCTATCTTCATCTGTTGATGGGGTTTCTAACTTGGCATTGTCGGCCCTAAATTGTTCAAGGTTTGCCCAGTCTTGCGCTATTAATACGTTTATATTAAATAAGGTTACTACAACCCCAATAATAGTAAGTTTAATTTTATCCATTTTAAGTGTTTTATTCAATATTAAAATTTAGTTTGTTCTTCTGTAGTTAAAGGTAGTGTTTCTACTATTTTATTTTTATTTGGTCTTTGGGCTATTAAATAGGCCAATAAACAAACAGCGATTATTAATGGTAGTGCATTTCCGGTTCCGTAATAAACAAAAAGAGAAAGGAATGCTGGAGCCTCTATTAGAATAAATTTGATATGGCTTGCAGATTGGTATTTCTTAAGTTTTGTTTCCAGGGAATCCGTTATATTTACTTTAGTGATCATTCTCTTGAAAATAACCTGACTGCCAAAATATCCTAACAATGCAACTACAGGGACAACATATAAAAGAGCGTTGTCTCCATCTGTACTTGTATTAAATCCTTTTCCTTGAGAAACTGCAATTAAAGTAAAAATCCCTAATCCGGCAACTAAGGAAATATGCATAAAAGAAAGCGCCTTTAAAAAAGCTTTGACATCCATAAATAACAATTTTAAGCGTTCTAAGATACTATTTTTTGAAGCTTTTATTTGGTATTTAGGTTGAATTAAAGGTTGTTGTTTTACTATTTGATATATTTACCACCGAAATGAGGAATATTGTTTTATTATTTATCGCATTTTACTGTGTTAACAACGTTTTTTCACAAATATCAGAGGATAAGGCCTTGCATTTTTTGGGTGGCAACTTATACGGACTTGTAGGGGCAGGGGTTGCAGACCAAATATCAAAAGGAAACCGTACCTGGACTTTTGTTGGGTCTGTAGGTGGTAGTTTGTTAGTAGGGCTCGCAAAAGAGAGTATAGATAAATCCCAATATGACGGCTGGGACAATAATGATTTACTGGCAACTGTTTTAGGAGGAGCCACCGTTGGTGTAACCATAGATATCTTTAAACAACGGAAAAAAAGAAAGAGAGACGCCTTTTACAAGCGTGCCGTAGGAATCACTTATTTAAATACTACTATAGATAAACCAATTGAGGGAATGACTTTTTCTTTGCCAATTCTTTCAATGTCCAGAGGTGTATTGGCCAGAATGTATTAATATTTGGCACTTTTACCTTTTGTTAAGGTCTTATTGATAAAATCTCGGATATCTCCATTTGCTTTTTGTAAGTCCTCTTTTCTCAAATACATCATGTGACCCGAACGATATCCCTTAAAACTAAAACGATCTTTCATTCTGCCACTCGGGTCTACTTGCCACATTAAATACTTAGCATTAAAATAGGTTGTAGCACCATCATAATAACCCGATTGAACCATAACGTTTAGATATGGGTTTTGCGCCATGGCCTGTCTTAAGTTTTCACGGGTATTTTCATCGGAATTGTCCCAAGGATGCACCGGACCAAACATATTATATTTCATATCGGTCTTAAACTTTAATTCTTCCTGAAGGTAATAGTTAATTGCTGGAGTAAAACTATGCAACCAAGAGGTAAGTTCGGAGTTATAATCGGGTCGCATGCCTAGTATTTGCTTATCCATTCCAAGGTATCTGGAATCCAATCTGCCTACTGTAAAACCGCCTTTTTCCTTTAAAAGATTTTTCCAAAAAAACCCCGTAGGAACAGATAAGTTCTGATCTAAAATGTCCTTAGGTTCCAAACCGGAGTAGTAGGCTATTTTATCTGCAATGGCAGATTTTTCTTCCGAAGAAATAAATCCTCCTTTCGCCAAGGCGGGTATTAATGTATTGATAGTATAATCTTCAGATTCCGGTAGTATTTCCAAAAGGTCTTTGCTTTGTAACTGGGAGGGCAGGACCTTATGATGCCATGCCGCTGCGGTATAATAAGGTAGATTGATGGCTTCGGCTACAGGACCTTCATTCCGAATGATTTTGTAATCCGCTGGAGATACCAAAATAACCCCGTTTAGGTACATCCATTGTTGGTTCTGAAGTTCCAATGATAGTCCCATAACCCGAGGTCCTCCATAGCTTTCTCCTATCAGGTACTTTGGTGAACGCCATCTGTTGTTTCTGGTGACAAAAGTATTAAGCCATTCCGCTAAGTATTTTATATCGGCGTTGATACCAAAGAATTTTTTTCGGTCTACTTTTTCACCGGACTCAGGAATTGTTCTGGAATATCCAGTATTTGCAGGGTTTACATAAACAACATCAGTAACGTCTAAAACGGAATATGGGTTTTCACTGACGCCATAAGGTTGTACAGGGTAACCTTCATCATCAATTTTTAAGATTCGCGGTCCTGTATAGGCCAAATGCATCCACACAGAACCCGACCCTGGACCTCCGTTAAATGAAATCAATAATGGCCTGGAAGCCCTATCTTTAATATTGTTTCTTGTATAATAGGTATAGTGTAAAGAAGCAATGGGTTCGCCATTTTCATCCCAAACTGGTTGTGTTCCTGTTTTCGCCGTATAGTCTATAGAAGTGCCATTTATAGAAACTTTATGTTGTGTGGTAATTACAGTATCAATAGGCAGTTTCCTGCTTTGTGAATTCATTTGGAAAAAAAACGCAAAGAATAGCGTAGTAAATAACAGGTGGTTTTTCATGTGTTGATTGAATTAGTAGCTTAAAAATAATCATTTATTCCTTAATATGATTTGAATGATTTCAATAACATATTCGATTTTATTCTTATTATATTTAATACGGCACCAAAACGAATATTTCATAAAATTTTAAAAAAATGAAGAAGTTTTCTAGACGGGATTTTAATTTTACCTTAGGGAAGGGAATTACAGCAACTACTTTACTTGGTGGCACAAGTCTAGCTTGTGCAAATTACACCAATAAGAATAAGACAAAACTTGGTATAGCCCTAGTAGGATTAGGAAGTTATAGTACTTATCAATTGGCTCCGTCATTACTAGATACGGAACACTGTTATCTTGCTGGAATCGTAACTGGAACAAAAGAAAAGGAAAAAGTTTGGCAGGATAAATATCATATTCCTGTGGAGAATACTTATAATTATGAAAACTTTGATTCCATTGCCAACAATGATTCAATTGATATTGTCTATGTTGTATTACCTAACAGTATGCATGCTGATTTTAGTATTAGGGCCGCAAAGGCAGGGAAACATGTGATTTGTGAAAAGCCTATGGCGGTTAGTGTTACTGAGTGTGATGATATAATTGATGCTTGTAAAAAGGCTGGGGTTAAGTTATCCGTGGGTTACCGAATGCAGTCCGATCCGTACACCAAAGAGGTTAAAAAGTATGTGGCCGAAAAAACGTTTGGAGAGGTACATTTTGTTTCCTCTGATGCGGGATATATTTCGAACGGTAATCCAGATCAATGGCGATTAGATAAGTCTCTTTCTGGAGGCGGTGCATTGATGAATATGGGTGTATATTCAATTCAGACAAGTATATATGGTGCGGGACAAAACCCTATATCCGTTTCTGCGCAAGAGTTTAGTACTAGACCTGGCTATTTTAAAGATACTGACGAGACCATTACAGCTCAATTTAAATTTTCTAACGGAGCAGTAGCGCATATGATGACATCGCATAATGCAAACGGTAACCGGTTAAAATGTCATTGCAGCAATGGTTGGTTTGAACTTGACCCTGCACATAGCTACGGACCAATTAGCGGCACCACATCTAATGGTGATATCTTAAAATTTCCTCATAAAAGGCAACAAGCACTGCAGATGGACGATTTTGCAAAACATATTTTTATGGGCACCAAAAATGTAGCTCCAGGTGAAATGGGGAAAAGGGATATGATTATTGTAGAGGCTATTTATAAATCTATAGCTGAAGGTGGTAAAGAGCAATTATTATCTTTGGGCAATATGGGTATTGTATCTTAATGTGTTGATTGTTAATTATTTGTAACATCAGTTAAACTTAAGTTCAAGTTTTGATTACTTCAATTTCAAGTTAAATTTACTTGTTAACACTAACATAAAGTTTAGTTTAATCATTGCTAATTTTTAGAATACCTTATTAAAAGGTTGTCTGTATAGTTTTGGAATTCATAACCTAAAAACTATATTGATAATGAAAAAATCGAAAAATTTACTATTTAAAGCCCTTTTCCTTTCTTGCCTAGGATTAGCTGTAATGAGCTGTGACGGAGAAGACGGTGTTGATGGTACAAATGGTATTGACGGCGTGGACGGTGCTGATGGTGCCGATGGCGCTGACGGAGCCGATGGTGCCGATGGCGAAGACGGACAAGATTTCACCTTAGAAGAATCTATTCCATTAACAAGTTCAGTAACTCCAAATGAGCTTTTTGAATTAAAAGGTGGATTTAGCGGTTCTGCCGAATTGAACATGATTATGTCCTCTGCAGATATATTAGAATCTGATTCTACATTTGTCTATGGTTCCTATATGGATGGTGCGGCACTTTACCCTGCCGAAAATGGCAACTATGCTTTAATCAACAACTTAGAAGCGGATTACTCTATCGCAAGAATTATGTTGAATTCTGAATTGCAGCCTTTACAAGGAGATTACATTGTAAATTCTACGGCTACTGCTTTTACGGCAATGTGCTCCGGTTCTTCGGTTACGGTTGAAGAGCATGGTTTTGGTCCACTTTACCTTTCTGGTGGAGAATGGGGAGGAAATGCCAAAGGGGTGTTTAAAATAAATCCTTTTAGAGCCAAAGAAGATAGGGTAGAAGCGGAAAGGCTTCCTGCTTTAGGTGAATGGTCTACTGAGAATGCAGTTGTTATTGGTAAAGATGCCTATACATCGCAAACCGTAATCTTTATGGGAGATGATCATAGTGACAACACCTACCCTCAAGCTCATTTTGGAATGTATGTTGGTCAAAGAGGTGATCTTTACGGTGGTAAATTATACGTATTAAGAGGTACTAACCCTGTAGAGTCCGCTCCTGGTGAAGGTGGTCAACTGTTTGAAATGGGTATGGCCCAAGACATGGAATACGATGTTGAATGGGTAGAAGTTACCGAAAGAACAATAGACGAATTAAACCAAGAGGCAATAGATTCTTCTGCCATAGGTTTCCAAAGAATTGAAGATATAGACTGGAGAAGAGGTACTGCCGAAGCGCAAAGAGAAGTTTACTTTAATGCAACCGGTAGAATTCGTGGTGATAATCCTGATTTAAACTTAAGAGGTACAGGTTTTGGACGTGTGTACAAACTAGTTCTTAATCCTGATGATCCAACGGCTCCTGCTAAATTAACAGTTGTTGTAGATGGTGATTTAGAAGGTGGTAAAGGTGATGGTATGCATTCACCGGATAATATTTTAGTTACTGAAAACTATGCTTACGTACAAGAGGATCCTAATGGTTATGGTGATTTAAATCCTGATATTACAGGTTATGCCAAACTATGGCAATTAGATTTGAACACGGGAGATTTTGTAGAGGTTATGGA
>CBFIGW010000062.1:0-12494 GCA_965662155.1 Maribacter sp.
TCAGCAAAATATCTTTTGAATATAGAAACTCATTTGAGGTAAATCCATTACGGGGTGGACAAGAGGGAGAATTTACTACTAATTCTCTCATTGTTAGCTATTCACTTTTTTAGATAGATTTATACCTAATGGGTCCACTTCAAAAATATTAATTTGAATTATTCCTATATAAAAAGGGACGGCAAAACCGTCCCTTTTTTATTGTAAAATACTTATTTCCAATTACTTGACTTCTTCGAAGTCTACGTCCTCTACGTTATCACCTTCAGGAGCACCGCCTTCTGCAGATGGTTCCCCTTGTGGGGCCCCGCCTTGCTGAGCTTCTGCTTGTGCTTTGTACATTTCTTCGGAAGCTACTTTCCATGCTTCGTTTATTTTATCCAAAGCCGGAGTAATTACAGCAATATCCTTAGTTTCATAAGCAGCTTTCAATTCGGTCAACGCTTCTTCAATTGGTTTTTTCTTGTCATCTGACAATTTATCACCAAATTCTTCAAGTTGCTTTTCAGTTTGGAATATCATTCCATCAGCTTCATTCAACTTATCAGCAGTTTCCTTTGCTTTTTTATCAGATTCGGCATTTGCCTCAGCTTCGGCTTTCATTTTTTGAATTTCTTCCTCAGTTAAACCAGAAGAAGCTTCAATACGAATGTCCTGAGATTTATTGGTAGCCTTATCCGTTGCGGATACCTTAATAATACCGTTTGCATCTATATCAAAAGTAACCTCAATTTGTGGTGTTCCTCTTTTTGCAGGTGGAATTCCGTCTAAGTGGAAACGACCAATCGTCTTATTATCCGCTGCCATAGGCCTTTCTCCTTGTAAAACATGTATTTCTACAGAAGGCTGATTGTCCGCAGCCGTAGAGAATACTTGAGATTTTTTAGTTGGGATAGTAGTGTTCGCCTCAATTAATTTAGTCATTACACTACCCATAGTCTCAATACCTAAAGAAAGTGGCGTTACATCTAACAAAAGAACATCCTTAACATCCCCTGTTAATACACCCCCTTGAATAGCGGCACCAACGGCAACTACCTCATCCGGGTTTACACCTTTAGAAGGTTTTTTACCAAAGAACTTCTCAACAGCTTCCTGTACAGCCGGTATTCTTGTAGAACCACCTACTAAGATAATCTCGTCAATATCACTTTTAGATAAACCTGCAGATTTCAATGCAGTTTCACATGGCTCTATTGTTCTTTTAACCAAGTCTGCAATCAACTGCTCAAATTTGGCTTTGGTAAGTGTGCGAACCAAGTGCTTAGGACCTGAAGCGGTTGCAGTTACATATGGCAAGTTAATTTCTGTTTGTGCCGAAGACGACAACTCAATTTTTGCTTTCTCCGCTGCTTCGCGCAAACGCTGTAATGCCATTGAATCATCTCGTAAATCAAGACTTTCTTCAGCCTTGAATTCCTCAGCCAACCAATCAATGATTTTTTGGTCAACATCATCACCACCTAAGTGTGTATCACCATCAGTAGCCAATACTTCAAATACACCATCACCTAATTCAAGGATAGAAACATCATGTGTACCACCTCCAAAGTCAAATACTACAATCTTTTGGTCCGTACTTTTCTTATCCATACCATAAGCCAAAGAAGCAGCAGTAGGCTCGTTGATAATTCGTTCAACAGTTAAGCCTGCAATTTCACCAGCTTCTTTTGTAGCTTGTCTTTGTGCATCATTAAAGTATGCAGGTACTGTAATTACCGCTCTAGTAACATCTTGTCCTAAATAATCCTCTGCCGTTTTCTTCATTTTTTGAAGAATCATGGCAGAAAGCTCCTGTGGTGTATACAAACGACCATCAATATCTACACGTGGAGTGTCATTATCTCCTTTAACTACTTTATAAGGAACCCTGTCAGCTTCTTTTTTAGATTCTGAAAATTTATTCCCCATAAATCTTTTTATGGAATAAATAGTTTTATTAGGATTAGTTACTGCTTGTCTTTTTGCCGGGTCACCAACTTTAATCTCTCCACCTTCTACAAATGCTATCACAGATGGTGTTGTTCTTTTTCCTTCCGCATTTGGTATTACCACTGGCTCATTACCTTCCATTACGGAAACGCAGGAGTTTGTAGTACCCAAATCAATTCCTATAATTTTACTCATCTTATATGTTTTAATTATTAGTGCTTTATTTTTTTGAATCGATTATTTAATGACAAACAATATGCCAATGGAATAAAACTGACAGGTTGTCATTTTTTTGAATGATAGAATTGTTTGAAAGCAAAAATGAAAGTCCTTTTATTTTCATAATTTACAGCAACTTAAATACTGTAGTAACCAATGAATTCAAATAGACGTAATTTTCTGACCAAAGGACTTACCTCCGCTGCTGGTATGGCAGCGGCTTCACTAATGCCATTTGACCTTTTTGGTCGCGATATTGTTACACCCGAACCTATACTTTTACCTCCTACAAAACGAGCTAAACCCAAAAACAATATTAGGTTCTCCGTAATCGGAATAAATCATGGACATATCTACGGTATGGTCAATTCTTTATTAGATGGCGGGGGTACACTTGTTGCGGTCTATGCCAAAGAAGAAGATTTGTTACAACAGTTCACCAAACAATATCCGAATGTCAAGATTGCCAAAAGTGAGGACGAGATTATTGAAGATACCAGTATACAACTGGTCGCTAGTGCGGCAATTCCAATAGAGCGAGCTCCTTTGGGCATAAGGGTTATGCAATCGGGCAAAGACTATATGGCCGACAAACCTGGTATTGTCACGTTTGAGCAGTTTAATGAGGTAAAAAAAGTACAAAAAGAAACTAACCGCATCTATTCTATAAAATACAGTGAACGCTTGGCAAACCCTGCCTCTGTAAAAGCAGGGGAATTGGTGAAAGCAGGGGCTATTGGAAAAGTAGTTCAACTCATAGGACTAGGACCGCACCGTATGCGCCCCGATAGCCGTCCAGACTGGTTTTTTAAGCCCGAAAAGGCAGGTGGTATTCTTTGCGATATTGGCTCACACCAATGTGATCAATTTTTATATTACACGGATTCAAAGGAAGCGGAAGTAAGTTTTTCCCAGACCGGGAATTTTAATATCCCAGAGTATCCTGATTACAGAGATTTTGGTGACATGAGTGTACGTAGCAAACATGCTACAGGCTATATCAGAATTGATTGGTTTACTCCAGACGGACTAGGGACCTGGGGTGACGGCAGAACCTTTATTTTAGGCACCGAAGGGTATATCGAAATGAGAAAATATATAGATATTAATGGTAAACCTGGTGGCAATCATCTGTTTTTGGTCAACCAAAAAGAAACCAAATATTATGACTGCAAAAATGTACACATGCCCTATGGTGAACAAATAGTCAATGATGTTGTCAATAGAACGGAAACCGCAATGTCACAAGACCATTGTTTTCTAGCGACTGAATTAGCACTAACAGGCCAAAAAATGGCATTTCAGTTGAACACTTGAATAATAATATTGTCTAATAAACATTACTATTCTCTAACTACAGATAAGTATTTCACTTGTTAGGTAAGCCTAAAATAGATCCACAATTTACCTCAAAATAGGGTTACCTTTACATACAGGAACAATGTGTCAATTTTATGGAGTGTATAAGTATTTTCGATATGTTGAAAATAGGTATAGGGCCATCAAGCTCTCATACCTTAGGTCCTTGGCGTGCTGCGGAAAGGTGGTTATTGGAACTTAACAGTAGAAAAATATTTGAGCAAATAATATCGGTTAAAGTACATGTATATGGATCACTTTCGTTAACAGGTAAAGGACATGCTACAGATTATGCCATAATTCTGGGTTTGTTGGGGCAAGACCCTGTTCATATTCCCATTAATGATATCCATTCTTTGGTGGCATCGGTAAAAGAATCGAATAAATTGCATTTGGGCAACCAACGTACGATAGATTTCAATTCTGAAAATGATATTGTATTTCACAAAGAGTTTCTTCCATTCCATGCTAATGGGCTCAAGTTTGAAGCCACATTGGATTCAGGTAAAAAAAGTTCAAAAACCTATTATTCAATTGGTGGTGGGTTTGTGGTAGTAGAGGAACGCAAAAATGCCAAAAAGAAAATTGATGCCTTTCAATCATTTCCGTTTCCAATACAAAAGGGAATGGAATTATTAGATTTTTGCAATAAAGAACAAAAATGTATATCAGAAATTGTTTTCGAAAATGAACTTTCATTAAGAAGTACCGAAGAAATTGATCGTCAAATAAAACACGTATGGGATACCATGCTTGAATGCATGTATACAGGTTGCCATACCGAAGGAAAACTACCAGGTGGTTTACATGTTAAGCGCAGAGCTTACGATATGCATCAAAAATTAAAAGGCGAACTCCCCTACTCCAATCCTGACGAGTGGTTACAAACCATACGCCAAACCGAAGTTAAGTTTAGGCAAATTTTACAATGGGTAAGTTGTTTTGCGCTAAGTGTAAATGAGGTAAATGCATCCTTAGGCAGAGTGGTAACAGCACCAACCAACGGTAGCGCTGGTGTTATCCCTGCAGTGTTAATGTATTATTTGGTAATTGAAAACCATGCCGGTAATTTTGAGCATATCAAACAATTTTTATTGGTAGCAGGAGAAATTGGAAGTATTTTTAAAAAAGGCGCCACCATTTCCGCTGCTATGGGTGGGTGCCAGGCAGAAATTGGTGTTTCCTCTGCCATGGCGGCAGGAGCACTAACAGAGTTGTTGGGCGGTTCTCCAGAACAAGTATTGATAGCTGCAGAAATAGCTATGGAGCATCATCTGGGGCTCACTTGCGACCCAATAGGTGGATTGGTTCAAATACCATGTATTGAAAGAAATTCTATGGGAGCAATCAAAGCCATTAACGCAGCTGAACTAGCTTTGGGCACAAATCCTTCTGAAGCCAAAATTCCCTTGGATAAAGTAGTGCAGACTATGTGGGAAACCGCAAAGGATATGAGTTCTAAATACAAGGAAACATCCCAGGGTGGTTTGGCCGTTGGGGTATTCCTTAGTGATTGTTAGTACATGAATAAAATTTGGTGAGGACTTATTTTTTTAAATAAGCCATTATATTATTTTCAATCCTATTTAGAATATTTTCGGTGTCTCCCTTAATAAAAGCCTCGCCCGTAATATTTTCGTAAAGTTCAATATATCGTTGTGAAACGCTGTCGATATATTCATCTGTCATCTCTGGAACGGCTTGTCCTTCCAATCCCTGAAAACCATTTGATATAAGCCATTGCCTAACAAATTCCTTGGACAATTGTTTTTGTGGCTCTCCCTTCTCCTGTCTTTCCTCATATCCTTCAGCATAAAAATATCGGGAAGAATCCGGCGTATGGATTTCATCGATCAATACAATCTTACCATCTTTCGTTTTTCCAAACTCATATTTGGTATCTACCAAAATCAATCCCCTAGCTGCCGCTATTTCTGTTCCACGCTCAAAGAGAACTCTCGTATAACGTTCCAAAACCTCATAATCTTCTTTAGATACTATATTTCGCTTAAGAATATCTTCCTTAGAAATATCTTCATCATGGTCGCCCATTTCTGCTTTGGTGGCCGGGGTTATTATTGGCGTTGGAAACCTGTCGTTCTCCTTCATTCCTTCAGGCATGGGAACACCGCACAACATTCTTTTACCTGCTTTATATTCTCGGGCTGCATGTCCGGACATATATCCTCTAATCACCATTTCAACCTTAAATGGCTCACATGCCATTCCAATTGCGACATTGGGGTCAGGGCTTGCCGTTAACCAATTAGGAACAATATCGGCTGTAGCGTCCATCATTTTTGTGGCAATCTGATTTAAAATCTGACCTTTGTATGGAATTCCCTTTGGCATTACCACATCAAAAGCGGAAAGCCTATCGGTAGCTATCATTACCAAAACATTGTTCTCTAGTTCATAAACTTCCCTTACTTTTCCCTTGTAAACACTTTTTTGTCCAGGAAATTTAAAATTGGTATCATATATGGTATTGGACATGTATTCTAGTTTTGGTGTTCAATTGTTTTATAGGCATCTATCACTTTCTTTACCAGTTTATGACGAATTACATCCTTATCATCTAGATAGATCACCTCTATTCCTTCAACATTGTTTAAAATCAACAAAGCCTCTTTTAGTCCTGAAATTGTCCGTCTAGGCAAATCTATCTGTCCAGGATCACCCGTAATCAGGAATTTGGCATTTTTGCCCATTCTTGTTAAAAACATTTTCATTTGGGCGTGTGTAGTATTTTGAGCTTCGTCTAGAATAACAAAGGCATTGTCCAAAGTTCTACCGCGCATAAAGGCCATAGGCGCTATTTGTATGGTACCGTTTTCTATAAAATGTTCTAGCTTTTCAGAAGGTATCATATCCCTTAATGCATCATATAAGGGTTGCATATATGGGTCTAATTTTTCTTTGAGGTCTCCTGGTAAAAATCCTAGGTTTTCCCCTGCTTCAACTGCCGGTCTTGTAAGAATAATTCTTCGTACTTGCTTTTCTTTTAACGCTTTTACCGCCAATGCTACACCAGTATAGGTCTTACCGGTACCTGCCGGACCAATGGCAAAGACCATATCGTTCTTTTTAGCAGCATCTACCAAACGTCTTTGGTTTACTGTCTGTGCCTTTATTAACCTCCCGCTTACACCATGTACAAGCGTTTCTCCACTGTTCTCTGGAGATTGGTAATCAGACTTCCCAGTACTGGTCAAAACGCGTTCTATACTATTCTCATCTAATTTATTATACTTGATAAAATGATTGGTAAGCATATCAAAACGCTTATCAAATTCATCAAGGAGATCTTCATCTCCGTAAACCTTAATTTTATTTCCACGTGCAACTATCTTTAGTTTTGGAAAATACTTTTTTAAAAGGTCAATGTTCTCGTTTTGTTGTCCAAAAAACTCTCTTGGATTAATTTCGGAAAGCTCTAAAATAAGTTCGTTCAAACAGTAAGATTTAGAATAATGAAAACCAGTTGAAGATTAATTTCTCTTGGCTATTTTTTTGTTTAATTTTGTTTATCAAATTTAAGTAAAAATTAAGTTTGTATAATCAAAAACATATCAACATTGCTGCATGGCAATCATTACCCTCACAACCGATTTTGGACTTAAAGACCACTTTGTTGGGGTTTTAAAAGGAACAATTTATTCTGAACTTCCAGATGCAAAGATTGTTGATATTTCCCATAACATTACACCTTTTAACATTCAAGAGTGTGCCTTTATTTTAAAAAACTCCTATCACAATTTCCCAAAAGGAACCATTCATGTCGTGGGTGTAGATTCTGAAGCCACCGTTGAAAACAAACATATTGCCGTATTTGTTGATGGCCATTATTTTATTAGTGCCAATACAGGTGTTATTGGGTTAATAACATCCGAAAAAAAACCGGAAAAAGTTATAGAAATCGATATTCCAGATCCTATACACGGTTCATTCCCCGTTTTAAGTGTTTTCACTCAAGTGGCATGCCACATAGGTCGTGGTGGCACCTTGGAGGTTGTGGGAAGACCGTTTTCCGATTTAAAAAATCTTAAAGAATTTTCTCCTAGGATTGTAAATGATGGAAGAAAAATTATTGGTAGCGTCATTTATATTGATAACTATGGCAATGTAGTCACCAGCATTCAAAAACATTTATTTGAAGCATATAGAAAAGGTCGGGAATTTGAATTACAGGTTCGTAACCATAAGATTAAAAAAATTTATAAAGCCTATAGTGACATTATAGATTATACCGAAGAAAAAAGTAGACGAAAAGGAGATGGGGATTTGTTGGCGTTATTTAATTCGTCCGAGTATATAGAACTCGCCATTTATAAAAGTAATCTATCTACAGTTGGTGGGGCCTCTACCCTATTAGGTCTGGACTATAGAGATACGATCATTATTGAGTTCAAATAATGGCCTGCTTTTTCGTATGCACCATTCTTATTATTAACGTATTTATTTCTATAATTAGTTAATAACTACGTTTTTTAGAATAGAACAAATGGCATTATATCAAAGCCCACAGTGCTTTAGCCAATTAATGGCAACATAAAGACTGTTAATAAGTTTGTTTCCGTTAAATAAGCATTTAAAATATCTTTGTTTGAAAGAACAAGCATTTAAAATAGGTCTATTTACACCTTGTACTTTCTTGTTCATAGGAATAAAATCAAAGGAAAACCAATGAAATTTATAGTCTCCAGTACGTATTTATTAAAGCAACTTCAAATCTTGGGCGGTGTTATTAATAATAGCAACACCCTTCCCATTTTGGATAATTTTTTGTTCGATTTAAAACAAGACAAATTAACGGTATCCGCATCAGATTTGGAAACTACCATGAGTTCTGTACTTAATGTAGACTCAGACAATGAGGGTACTATTGCAGTTCCTGCTAGATTACTATTGGATACACTGAAGACTTTTCCGGAACAACCACTAACATTTGTTGTATCCGACAATAACACTGTTGAAATAAGTGCCAATCATGGTAAATATGCTTTAGCATATGCAGATGGTGCCGAATTTCCAAAAGCGGTTGAATTGTCTAGTCCAAGTTCTACCACATTATTGGGAGATATTTTGGCAACGGCAATTAACAAAACCATTTTTGCTGCTGGAAATGATGATTTATGACCTGTGATGAGCGGTGTTTTCTTCCAATTCTCACCGGAGAATTTAACTTTTGTGGCTACAGATGCACACAAATTGGTAAAATATCAAAGAGAAGATGTTTCAGCTTCCGAAGTAGCAGAATTTATAATGCCTAAAAAACCACTTACCCTACTTAAGGGAATATTGGCAGGCAGTGAGTCTGATGTGCTTATTGAGTACAATGAAAGTAATGCCAAATTTACTTTTGATGATACAGAATTGATTTGTAGGTTAATTGATGGTAAATACCCAAATTATGAAGCGGTAATACCAAAAGAAAATCCTAATAAATTAACGATTGCACGCAATCAATTTTTAAGCTCCGTAAAAAGGGTTTCTATATTCTCAAATAAAACTACGCATCAAATCCGATTGAAAATTGCGGGTGCGGAACTAAATATTTCAGCTGAGGATATTGATTATTCCAACAAAGCGGAAGAACGTTTAACGTGTGCATACCAAGGTGATGATATGCAAATAGGATTCAACTCCCGTTTTTTGACCGAAATGTTGAATAATCTGGGGTCGGACGAAGTTTCTTTGGAAATGAGTTTACCGAACAGAGCTGGTATTCTTACCCCTATAGATGGCTTAGATGAAGGCGAGCAAGTTGTAATGTTGGTGATGCCGGTAATGTTGAATGGTTAAACAATCAAAAATGTATATAATTTAAAAAGGGAGCTAATGGCTCCCTTTTTTATTGAATTAAGTGATTATTTTAAATAAATTTTATAGTTCCAAAATAACTGGGCAACTCACCATTACTGGCTTTTATGGCATTAACGGCAGGCATAACAATAGATAATATACCGGCGAATATTAGGAGAATAATTCCCAAACCAAATAATAATATACCTGGGATACCAATTATCAGGTAAAGTATTAGTGTTAATTGAAAGTTGATGACGGCTTTTCCATGTTCGTTCATGTCAATTACCGAATCCTTAGTAGTTAACCATAAGATTAATGGTACCACTAAACCTCCAAATCCAGTTACAAAATCCAAATATTGACTCAAATGGGTAATAACCAATAAATTTCGGTCTTCCCTTAACGCTACGTTCTGATTTACTATTTCCATTTTTTTGATTGATTTATGATGAATACTACTTATTTGACGCAATATTCATTAAAATGTTACATAAATCTATCAAAACGAGTTTTATTTACGCTTTGTTAGCTTATTAAGTTTTTGGGTATTCTTTAGGTTTGATTCTTGTAGCTTTTGAATTTTGGAGTTTAATTTTTCAATATCAATCGGGGACAAAGTACCCTTTACCTTTCCTTTTTCTAGTTTAGCATTCAACTTTCTAATTTGCTTTTCGTTCTTTTTTATTTTCTTCTTTTTAGCAGCAATCTGCTTTTCTAACTTTTGTTCCTTTTTAAATGACTTTTCATCTTCGGCCCTTTTTTTAGACTCCTTTTTCGCTTTTTTTACTTTTTTTCGAACGTCTTTTTCTTCTTTTACTTGCTCCTTTACACTTACTTCATTTTGAATAGGCTTTGCTTGTTCGGTTTGAGCTACTACCATTGTAATAACTGAAAAACTTAAGAAAATGGAAAGCATGATTATTTTTAATTTCATTTTAATATAAATACTGATTAATAAATAAAATTCATAAAATATAGATTTAAGGCCTTATGTCAAATTAAATCCGGTTCGACTATTAAGCCTCTTATTTTCTCTATTTTTGCATTATGGTTACACAAGATAATATAATTGCCTTAGCTACTGCATCTGGTGCTGGTGCTATTGCTATTATCCGTATTTCTGGGACTAATGCAATACAAATAGCTGCCAACAATTTTAAATCTATATCTAATAAGAAACTAGAAGAACAAAAAAGTCACACCATACACCTTGGTCATATTACAGAAGGAAAAAAAGTTTTAGATGAAGTTTTGATCTCGGTATTTAAAAACCCACGTTCTTATACAGGAGAAGATGTTGTTGAAATTTCTTGTCATGGCTCTGTATATATACAACAAGAAATCATCCAATTATTTATAAGAAATGGATGCCGTATGGCAGAACCTGGTGAATTTACCTTGCGTGCCTTTCTAAATGGTAAAATGGATTTAAGTCAGGCAGAGGCCGTAGCCGATTTAATTGCTAGTGATAATGCGGCCAATCATCAAATAGCCATACAACAAATGCGTGGTGGCTTTAGTAATGAAATACAAACATTACGGCAAGAGCTTTTAAATTTTGCCTCTTTAATTGAACTAGAATTGGACTTTGCCGAAGAAGATGTTGAATTTGCGGATAGAACCGCATTTAAAGAATTAATCGATAAAATTCAATCCGTATTAAAAAACCTTATAGATTCGTTTTCTATAGGTAATGTACTAAAAAAAGGAATTCCTGTAGCTATTGTAGGCGAACCCAATGTGGGAAAATCTACCTTATTAAACGCCTTCCTAAATGAAGAACGCGCCATTGTGTCGGAAATAGCAGGTACCACAAGAGATACTATAGAAGATGAAATTAACATCGGCGGAATTGGCTTTAGATTTATAGATACCGCTGGTATACGAGAAACCCAAGATGTAGTTGAGGGTATTGGTATTCAAAAAACCTATGAGAAAATAAAAAAAGCCCAAGTTATCATTTACCTGATAGATGGTTTAAATGCTGTAAATTCTAACACATTTGAAAAATATACTATTACAGAATTATCAAAATTAAAAGAAGATTATCCAACTAAATCAATTTTAGTTGTCATCAATAAAATTGACCAAATAAATCAAGTCTCCCAGAATAAATTAATTCAAATAATTTCTAAAGTTGATAAGGTTTATATTCAGCTCATATCCGCAAAAACTAAAGCTGGTGTGGAAGAATTAAAAAACACCTTATTAGGTTTTGTAAATACCGGTGCCTTAAAAAATGATGAAACTATTGTTTCCAATACAAGACACTACAGTGCGTTACTAAAGGCCTTAGAAGAAATTGAGAAAGTAAAATTAGGTATGGATGATGAACTTTCTAGCGACTTAATGGCCATTGATATTAGGGAAGCGCTTTACCATCTTGGGGAAATCACGGGTCAAGTGACCAATGATGAGCTTTTAGGTAATATCTTTGCTAATTTCTGTATCGGCAAATAAAGTTAAATCTATGTTCACATTCTTTTCAAAAAAGCACTTTTTAATTGATTATTTAGATGGCTTTGTTGATATGCATAATCATATTCTTCCAGGTATTGATGATGGTGCAAAAAATGTTGATGACTCCATTGAGTTAATAAAAGGTATGGGAGAGTTTGGAATAAAAGATTTCATTTGCACTCCACATATTATGGACAACTATTATCCAAATACACCTGAAAGCATACACAAAGCTTATGATGACTTGATAAAAGGACTTCAAAATGCTAATCTAAATGATGTTAGCATTCGATTCGCTGCAGAACATATGATTGACTCAAATTTTGAGACCTTATTAGAAAATGACCAAATAATGCCATTGGATAAAAGCTATTTACTTATTGAAATGTCTTATTTACAACCATCGTTGAATTTAGAAGAATCTATAAAAAAAATAACTGAAAAGAAGCTATATCCCATTTTGGCACATCCTGAAAGATATGTTTTCTTGCATAATAAAAAACGTAAATATGCGAATTATCGGGACCAAGGCTTACTAATGCAATTAAACCTGCTTTCGCTTTCAAATTATTATGGAAAAGAAGTCACTAAAGTAGCATTTTACCTATTAGAAAAAGGATTTATAGATTTTATTGGTTCTGACATCCACAATACTGGTCAAATTAAAAGACTTAAAGAAATCAAATTAAATACCAAACAAATCGACTTGATATCAA
>CBFIGW010000062.1:12514-16247 GCA_965662155.1 Maribacter sp.
TTGAGAAAACGAAATATAATTTTAGTTAAAGAAAATTAGAATTTCCACCATTTTTTCGTGGTTTTCCCATAGCCATAACCGTATTTACCGCCATAGCCCAAATTGTCAATACTTACATCATTAACTACAAAGGAAACATTATTTATTTTACCCTCTTCTTTTAGTTGCAATGGGAATTCTACCGCTTTTTTCTCGGTAACACCTGCTCTGGTCACATATAAAATATGATCAGCATACTGGCTTATCAATAGAGTATCGCTCACTACCATTAAGGGTGCCGTATCCACAATAACATAATCATATAAATCTGCCACTGTTTTAAACAGCTCTTCTACCCTAGGGCTCATTAATAATTCAGCTGGGTTTGGTGGGATTTTTCCAGAATAAATAACGTCTATCGTATTATGGTGTACCAACATTGGATTTATAATGTCTTTCACCTCAATAGAGTCGTTAAAGATAAATTCCGTTAAACCTGCATCTTTATTGCGAGTTGGCCTTTTCATTTTGTCAACAGAATCACCCGTAAAAAATGTGTAAAACTTTGGATTTCGAATATCAGCACCAATCAATAATATTTTTTTATTAGTACTTGCCAATATCATGGCCAAATTAGTTGACACAAAGGTTTTTCCTTCGCCTGGCACGCTTGAGGTTATAAAAATTCTATTACTTCTATTACCAATATTATTTTTCTTAGATTTAATTAAATAATCCAAGTTGGTTCGTAAAATTCGTAAAGCCTCTGCCAAAACAGAACGATCATCTTTAAGGATTAATTTGTGATCCTTTTTACCTAACCTTGGTAATTCCCCCAAAACAGGTATGTCTTTGGTAATAGCCTCCAAACTATGCTTATTGTGCACTTTGGTGTCTAGTAAATCTTTAGTGTAAATTATTCCAAAAGGAATAAGAAGCCCTAGTATTAGTGAAGCTAAATATACTATTGCCGTCTTTGGTTTAACTGGTTCCTGTTGCACCAAATGTGCACTATCTATAATTTTAGATTTTGGTGAGCTAGAAGCCATTGCAATTTGTGATTCCTCTCTTTTTTGCAATAAATACAGAAACAACGATTCTGTAGTTTGTTGTTGTCTTTCAATATCCCGTAATTGCCGTGATGTACTTGGAGCCGCATATATTTTAGAATTGATACGAGAAAGTTGCCCACTTAAATTGTTAACCTGCATTCCTAAATTCCTCTCCATGCCAGATAAACTGCTTTTTATCGTCCCTTTTAAACCAGCTAATTGCTCATCAAGGTTTACAATGATCGGATTCTTCTCATCGGCACTTTTTAACAAACGTTTTCTTTCCAGGGCCAACTCATTATATTTAGAAGTAGTATTTGCTATTGTTGGGTCCGCTAAACCAACATTTGCAGGCAATACATCAAAGCCATTTTCATCAGATAAATACTGGTTCATGCCACTGGCAATATTTAATTGCGTCCTTGCATTTTCTAGTTCTTGTCTATTCGCTGCACTTAAATTTAAGGCAATATTAGATTCATTGGCTAAATCTGTAACCCCCTTTTCAGTCTTAAAGTCCTGGGCGTCTTGATCAACAGTTGTTAATTCTCCTGTTATTTCCTTAATACGGTCATTTATAAAATCGGAGGTCCTATCAGCAATGATTTTTTTATCCTCTATGGCATTCTGATTATAAACAAAAATTAATTCATTTAATATATCAATACTTTTTTCTGGAACCGGGTTTGTAAATGAAATAGTTATTATATTGGATAGTTCACCTGTTGACTGTATTATGGTATTACTTTGGTAAGCTTCGGCAACTTTAAATACCGGAATAATATCTACAGACATCTTTTTGTCAATATAATTATTATGTACCTGTATGTTTGGTGTTATTACTAAATCACCAATTAATGTATTTATCCGCTCGCCATAAGAATAATTTTTACCAGGTTCGCCTTCCTCAAGACTAAATACAAAATTGTTACTATCACGTGGTTCAATAAAAAAAGAAAACTCTTGTTGATTAATTAATGAATCACTTTCTATAAAATTCAAGTTAAAAGGTCTATTCTTGTATAATTCCGAACTTTTAACATTACCTAAAACCTTAACTTGTATGTTTAATTTTAAATTTTTAACTACTTCAATGAAATTAGACCTCGAATTTAAAATTTCAATCTCATCTTCTACCTTATTGGTACCCCCTGCCCCTAAAATTTCCAAGTCACTGAATGCAGCCAATTCGGAAGAAGCATTTTTATCTTCAATAATATGAATCTTTGCCTGCCCGGCATATTCACGTGTGGCATATCTTAAGTATACAAAACCGAGCAACAATGCGATAACACCGCCAATTAAAAACCATTTCCATCTTTTTGTATAGATCTTAAGCATGTCACTTAAATCCTGATGATTATTTAAAGAATCGCTCATAAATTACAGATAGAGATTTAAAAAGTTAAAGATTTATATAAAAAAAGCCCTTCTAATTTCTTGTTAACAATAGGACGGTTGAAGTAATTAATATAGATGCAATAGATACAGCAATAGTTGCTCTGTTATCCAAAGTAGAAGAAGTAACAGCAGACTTATTAGGCTCTACGTAAACTACATCATTTTGAGTCAGATAATACACCGGTGAATTCAAAGCTTCTTTACTGGTTAAATCAATCCTATGATAAATTTTGGTACCATTAAATTCGCGAATAACTAATACATTCTCTCGCTTACCTTTAATACCTAAATCATTGGCCAATCCCAAGGCCTCAAGAATCGTAATTTGCTCACCTATTACAGGATACGTACCTGGCTGCTTCACTTCACCTAAAATAGTTACCGTAAAATTCTTTAGCCTTATATTAATAATAGGGTCTTTTAAGTATGCCGCTAATTTTTCCTTTAATAAAGCTTTGGTCTCTTCTGCTGTCAATCCTGCAACCTTGACCTTCCCAATTACTGGAAAATCTATATTGCCACTTTTATCAACGATGTAGTCTACTTGTTCCGGTGTTATACCATTTTCTCGCGTACCCTTCATTAAATTAAACGGCATACTTGCCTGTGGGTCCAAGGTGGACACATGTACACTAATTAAATCATCAATCTTAAACGTTTGGGCGTGATTGTTTTCACTAACATTAGTTTCATAATCACCTACGCCTTGAAAGTAAACTACGTCCTTTTGTGAGACACATGAACTTATAGAAATCGTAATGGTTAATAAAAAGGCTAGTTTTAAAATATTCAAAGTGTTGTGGTTCATTGGTTTGTGTTTTGAAAATGAATTTTATGGGCTTAGCTATGATTTTACTACTTTTAATTTTTTATCCGCGGTTTGTTCCTTTTCCGGTTGATCTAAATTACAAAGATCTGAATTTTTTGAGATGTACTCGGGAACTATTTCTTTCATCAACCTCACGGTATTCCCATTAAAAAACATATTGGTAATACAAAGTTCATCTATTTGAGAACGTATTTTGCTATATTCTAGTTCACGTACTTTACTTATTTTAATTTTATCATGATAGGTTGGCAATGTATTTTCTCCATTTGCCAATAATTCCTCATATAGTTTTTCACCTGGCCTTAACCCTGTAATTTTTATATCTATATCCTCTGGATATCGCAAGCCTGATAATTTGATCATATTTTTGGCAAGGTCATAAATCTTAACTGATTCACCCATATCAAAAATAAAAATTTCACCTCCCTCTCCCATGGCACCAGCTTCTAAAACCAACTGAGAAGCTTCTGGT
>CBFIGW010000063.1:0-16243 GCA_965662155.1 Maribacter sp.
TTAAAAGTTTCCTGTGCTACAGATTCGCTATAGCTACCTTGTAATAGGGGCATAGCATCCCAAAAGCCAGTAGCCTTTCGCTTTAATTTTTCGGTAATCTCAGTTTCTTGAGATGAACATCCTTTCATGATATAATATAAATGTTCCACAGCGTCTATGCCTGCACTTATTGTAGCATCTAATGTTACGGTAAAAGGCATGTGGCCAGAAGTAATTAAGTTTCTTTTTTCCGCTGATCTTATGGTGCTAAGGTAGTTTTCACCAGAAACACGGCTATCATATAGCTTCACAAAATCTGTTGGTATTTTTTGTAGGGAGTCTAATGCATTTTCAATATCCGTCTTGTTTTCCACTTCCAGGGATCCGGCCCAGGTAGCTCCCGGACCATCAATTTTTGGGCCAGACGTAAAAATATCGGGACCTAGCAAATCACCTTTTTTAATACTGGATTTCCAGGACATCACAGAAGTGGTCAAATCTCCACCAGCATCTCTAACAGTAGTGATTCCATTGGCAATAAATAATTTTAAAAAGTTCTTGTTTGCCGAAATCAAACTGTCTCCCCCCCTAAAATGCACATGATTGTCCCAAAATCCCGGTAAAACAAATTTCCCACTACCATCTATGGTATTGAGGGCATTAGAGTTTGTTTGGATGTCTACACTGTCTAATTTTACAATCAATCCACCATTAATAAAAATATCCATATTTTGGATTGAACCATTTTCCAGATCGATTATTTGGGAATTATGAATTTTTAAGTCGTACCGGGGTTTGTGATTTTTATTACAGCTTATAAATAACAACAAACAAATAAAAAGGATGCTAAAAAACAGAGTGGATTTATGATACATTTAAAAGGCTTAGGACAGAAAGGTAAAAAGAATTACCGATTCAAGAATTGCCTGATCATAATAAATATGAATATCATAATAGAATACACTATAAAAAAAGGAATAATATAATGCTGCCAACCCAGGGTTAACATAAGACCAATGAGCAATAATTGAAAACCCAACCCAAAAGAGGAAACAGCGGTCATAAACCACTTAGGAAACTGTTTGCCTGTAGCTGCATTCTTATCCAAACGGTAAATTATGGAATCAAAAATACCGTAGCAGAATGAATAGACTTTAAACATGGAATTTACGGTATCCTGATTTTCACCTTGAAGTGCATTGGGACTTTTATTTTCAAAAACCCGACTGGTAGTGTCTCCGTTGTGTCTATTTCGCAATATTACATAGTAATAATTATAGAGTGTACCCTGTAATTGCAAGCATAGGAAAGATATTATGGTAAGCACAATTGAGCCATCGGTAATATACCATATCGACAGGAAGATTATAAGGTTTAAGATAATATCAGATATAGAATCTAAATATCTTCCAGTGTGGGAAGGTGTCTGTTTAAGTCTGGCCAACTCACCATCCGCTGCATCTAAAATAGATTTTAAAATCAAAAAAAGAAATGCCAATCCATAATATTCGTTTAGTAAGAGGCCAACGGCTATCAAGCCACAAATTACGAATGCAAAGGTAACGTGGATTGGGGTAAGAGTGGTTGTTTTTAGTGCATTTGCCAGTTGATATGCAAATGGTCTTCCATAATCCGATAAATCCAAAAAACGATGTTCTTCAGGTAATTTAGACATTAGGGATGTATAAGATGGAAAAGCCAATAACGGGAACACGATAGCTTGGCGCACCATCCAAATACAGTACAAAAGTAACATATTATTTACACTTTTTTAAAGTTATTATAACAGGTACTTTTTAAAAATCAAAAGAAATCATTACCGCCCACCATTTCTATACTTAATATTTTCCTCACAATGTTGTATTATTTCCAAAATACGTTTTTGTCTTGTAACCTCTCGTTTTGCTTGGTTTAACCAGTATAAATACCCTTTTTGTTGACCTTTAGTGAATCCCTCGAAATTTGTGAAAGCCAATTTATTGGAGTTCAAAGCTTTTTTTAAATCATTTGGAACAATGCCGTTTTCTACATCATCCAAAGCGGTCCACGAGCCATTGCTTTTTGCCGTTTGTATAACGGATAATCCACTTTCATGCATTAGACCTTCTTTTGATAGATGCTTTATATAGTTTTTATTAACCCTGCTCCAAACACTTTTTGGTTTTCTAGGACAGAAATATTGTCTTCTTTTACCATTACCCAAGCTTTTAACGGTACTGTCAATCCATCCATAACAAAGGGCAACCCGGACAGCCTCTTCCCAACGCATACTTGCATTTTTATGATCTATTTTATAAAAAATAAGATAAATTCCAGTGTAGCAATTATAGTTATCATGCAACCATGATCTAAAATCAATGTCATTTTCAAAATAAAGCTCTGGAATAGTTGACACAATCTGTCTTTTTTATATTAAATTTTCATAAAAATACAATCTTAGATGCAAATTCTGTTGGTAAATAGCTTTCTGTATGGTATTTTTAGCGCTTCTTAAACTAACATTTACATAAACTTTAGAGGAATGAAAAAAATTATTGGAGCGTTATTGGTATGCTTGGCGCTAATTATTGTCTCATGCGGTGACAATAAACGTGAAGGTACACCACAGGTATTGGTGTTCTCTAAGACCATGGGATTTAAACATGCATCAATCCCTGCTGGAATAGCAGCCGTACAAAAATTAGGTCAAGAAAACGGCTTTGCGGTAGATACTACCAAAAATGCAGATTTTTTTACAGATGAAAAATTAAAAAACTATTCTGCAGTAATCTTTTTAAGTACTACAGGTAATGTTTTGGATCATAATCAAGAAGCTGCTTTTGAGCGCTATATCCAAGCAGGAGGTGCATATGTAGGAATACATGCCGCAGCTGATACAGAATATGATTGGGGATGGTACAACGACTTGGCGGGGGCTCAATTTCTAAGTCACCCAAGTGGTACGCCAAATGCCGACTTCATCATTAAAAATAAAAATTTTGTGGCTACAGAATTCTTTACAGACTCAATTTGGAATAGGGATGACGAGCTTTACAACTACAAAAATATCAACCCAGACGTTAATGTTTTAATGACTTTGGACGAGTCTACCTATGAAGGTGGTGCAAATGGAGATTTCCATCCTATTGCATGGTACCATGACTTTGATGGTGGTAGAGCTTTTTATACGGGTGCTGGCCATACTGATGAAAGTTTCTCAGAGGATTTATTTTTAAAACATCTTTTGGGAGGTATACAGTATGCTATAGGTGATAATTTACAACTAGATTACGGTAAAGTTACGTCACAAATGCCACCGGAGGCGGATCGTTTCTCTAAAGTAACCCTTTCTGAAGGACAATTTTTTGAGCCTACGGAAATGGCTGTTTTGCCTAATGGAGATGTTTTGGTAGCACAAAGAAGGGGAGAGGTAGTTCTTTTTAATAATGAAACCCAAGAATTAAAAGAAGTTGCAAAACTAGATGTTTACCACAAAACATTAAATACTCCTGGTGTTAACGCGGAGGAAGGTTTAATGGGGCTTCAGAAAGATCCGGATTTTGCAAATAACAACTGGATTTATTTGTATTATGCTCCAACTGGTGATAAATGGGTAAATAAGTTATCCCGTTTTAAATATATAGATGGGAATTTTGATCTAGCATCGGAACAAGTGATTTTAGAGGTAGATAGCCAAAGGGAAATATGTTGCCATACTGGCGGTTCTATTGCATTTGGTCCAGACAACCTTTTATATCTCTCCACAGGTGATAATTCAACACCATTTAACGAGCGGGGTGTAAAGTATGTCAATAATGGTTTTGCACCGTTAAATGATACTCCAGGGCATGAACAATTTGATGCCAGAAGATCATCTGGAAATACGAATGACCTGAGAGGAAAAATACTTAGGATAAAAGTTAATGAAGATGGTAGTTATGATATTCCAGAAGGAAACCTTTTCCCTGTTGGAACTGAAAAAACAAGACCGGAGATATATACAATGGGTCATAGGAACCCATATAGGATTTCTGTAGATATTAAAAGAGGATATTTATATTGGGGAGATGTTGGTCCAGATGCACGTGCTGATAGTTTGGCAACAAGAGGACCAAGAGGTTATGATGAAATGAACCAAGCGCGTAAGCCTGGAAACTTTGGTTGGCCATTGTTTATTGGAAATAACTTTGCTTACAGGCAATATGATTACGAAACTGGAGAAACGGGCCCTGCTTTTGACCCGGAAAAACCTATGAATACCTCTAGAAACAATACCGGTTTAATAGAGTTGCCACCAGCAACTCCGGCATATGTATATTATCCTTATGTAGAGAGTGGGGATTTCCCACAAACCGGTACGGGAGGTAGAAATGCAATGGCAGGTCCTACCTATTATTCAGATTTGTATCAGGGAGATGAAAAATTGCCAAGTTATTACGACGGTAAAGTAATCATCTATGATTGGATGCGTGGATGGATGTTTGCCGTGCATCTTAAAGAAGATGGTAGTTTTAACAAAATGGAACCGTTTGCACCGGACGTTAAGTTGAATAACTTAATTGATATGGAAGTAGGTCCAAATGGTAAAATATATCTATTGGAATATGGTAGTGGTTGGTTCTCTCAAAATGCCAATTCTGCCTTAGGATATATAGAATATAATGGAGGGAACAGACCACCAGTTATTGATAACCTTATTGTGGAAACAAACTCAGGAAAAGCACCATTATCTATTAGTGCTAATGTAGAGGCACATGACCGTGAAGGGGATAGTGTTACTTATAAATGGGATTTTGGAAATGGTGAAACCAAGGAAACTACAGAACCTACTGTTACATATGCTTATGCGGATGCTGGAGCGTATAATTTAAATGTTACCGTGGTTGATGTAAATGGTGCTACCGCCGTAAGTGAAAGTACTAGTATCGTTTCCGGAAATTCAAGACCAGAGGTAAGCATAGAATTAAAAGGAGGTACCCCTGCGTTTTATTTGCCTGGACAAAAGATTGCCTATGAGGTTAGCGTTAGCGATCCAGATGGCGGTACGGTAGATGAAAATAACATATTTGTAAGCGTAGATTACTTAGAAGGTATGGACAAAGTGGCCATGAATTTAGGCCATCAGCAAGTATCTGCTACGGTTACCGGTAAAGCTTTGACGGAAGCCATGGATTGTAAGACCTGCCATAAAGAGGCAGAGGCTTCCATTGGACCAAACTATACAGATGTTGCCGAAAAATATAAAAATAGAAGAGATGCATTGACATACCTTCAAACAAGAATCAAAACTGGTGGTAGCGGTGTTTGGGGAGAAGTGACTATGCCAGCACATCCTAAAATTACTTCTGATGAAACCAGACAGATTTCACTGTATATTCTTTCTTTAGCGGGAGACCAAGAAGAAGAAAAATCACTACCTGTAAGAGGAACCATAACTGCCGAGTCATCTGCCCCAGGCAATATGTTAGTTTTAACCGCTAGTTATACCGACGAAGGTGCTGAAGGAACAATTCCATTAACTGGATCTAAAGTGGTTGCAATACCTAGTAGTACAATTGAGATGACAGATGCTTTAAAGACTAACAATATGCAAGCCATGAGTTTTGGCGGTATGAACTTATTGTTGATGAATGCTGCTAATGGTTGGTTTGAGATAGCGGATACTTCTTTGAAGAGTGTAAATTCTTTGACCCTAACTGCAGGATGGCAAAGTCCACCAAGTTTGAATTTTACTTTTGAAATTCATGAAAACACTCCTGATGGACCAGTTATTGGAGAGGCTACATTATCTGCACAACCAGCAGGCTCTCAAGGTACGCAAGTAAACATTCCAATTTCTGGAACAGTAGTTGGAGACGGCCCTTATTATGTTACGTATAAGGCTGAAGAAGGCAAAGAATTGTCTCCAATAGCTTTAACTGGAGCTATGTTCAGGTAATTATAAAGTCACAATACCTATAAATAAAAGCCCGCTTTATTAGCGGGCTTTTTTTTTATTGTTATATTCTAATTTTTAATTACAACATCTAGCTTATTTTTTGACAGATTTCCGAGCCTATGAGCATTAAAGAATTCATTTCATTTTCTGTGAAGTCATAAGATACAGGTTTAGCTATGCCAATGGTACCATATAGTTTTTCTTGATAAATTAAAGGAGCGGCTAGTGAACCTTCTACTTTGGTCTCTTTTGCGGCTGGTCTGGCAACGCCTGAATCATCTGTTTGGAGATTACACATCTCAACCGGTTCCATTCGCTCTGCAGCAATTCCTGCCATTCCCTTTCCAATGGGAATTTCAGAGACTTTGGGAATTAAAAAATCTGGAATACCTTTTTGGGCTTTTAGCTCTAACAAAGTAGTATTTGGTTTTAAAAAGTGTAAGGTTCCGGTAGAGCAATTGAAATGGTCTATGGTCTCATTTAATACTTTTTGCCAATCTATGGAAGCTTGATTTAGATGTTCAGTGATTTTTTCAGGTATATTGTAGTTCATTATAAATTAGATTTTATTCGGTTCAATATAAAAATTTGGGTCAACAGTAATATCTGTAACGTTTTGTAAAACAAATTCTTGCCATTCTTTAGATGGTTTAAGCCAAGTGGCCTTGTCTTCAATAAAAATCCTTAGGGGCATTTTAAAACCTTCTACCACATTATTGTATCTATACTTTAAAGAGCCATTTTTAATTTCATATTCAAAAACTGGGATATCCGTAGTTCGTAGATATTGATTAAAGAATGGTATAAAATCACCCTCTATCTGCTCGTTCAAATAATGCTCTATTTGGTCCGATGTTACGGTCTGGTGGTAAAATTGCTCGTTTAAACCACGTAGAGTTTCCCTCCATTTATCATCGTCGTTCATAATCTGTCTAAAGGTGTGCAAAATATTGGCGCCCTTATTGTACATATCTTTAGAACCGGCCTTATTTACGTTATAAGTACCTATTAAAGGTCTATCATTACTAATATTATTACGTATTCCTAACAAGTATTCGGAGGCCGCTTCTTTTCCATAGTAATATTCTAAAAATATACTTTCGGAATACATGGTAAATCCTTCGTGTACCCACATATCGGCGATGTCCTTATAGGTTATGTTATTGGCGAACCACTCATGTCCCGCTTCGTGAATTATAATGTAGTCGAACTTTAAACCCCAACCAGTTTTGGAAAGATCTCTACCCAAGTACCCATTCCCATATTGATTGCCATAGGTAACCGAACTCTGATGCTCCATGCCTAAATAAGGTACTTCTACCAGTTTAAAGGAGTCTTTATAAAAAGGGTAGGGACCAAACCAATGTTCAAAGGCTTCCATCATTTTCGGAGCCTGTTTAAACTGTTCTTTTGCTTTGTCGATATTATCACGTAAAACATAATAGTCCATATCCAATACCCCGTTTTCGCCTTGGTATTCTTCACCAAAATGTACATAATCCCCTATGTTTACATTTACGCCATAATTGTTAATAGGATTGGTGACAAACCAATGATAGGTATTCGTGTCTTTGTCCACTTTGCGTAAACGGCCATTGGAGACATTTACAAGACCTTTTGGCACTTTTACGCTCATAAGCATGCTGTCTACTTCATCGTACATATGGTCTTTGTTCGGCCACCATACACTAGCGCCTAAACCTTGGCAAGAAGTTGCTACAAAGTGTTTTCCGTTTTCATCTTTTTTCCATGAAAAACCTCCGTCCCATGGTGCTCTTACCGCTTCTTTGGGATGTCCTGAATAGTGTACTATAACTTCATTAAAATCACCTATTAGTTGTGGTTTTTTTAGTTGAATAAAATGTGCGTAACCATTACTCCTCCATTTTAACTTTTTACCGTCTTGGGTTATTTTATCTATAACGAGAGGGTCTTGCAGATCTATTTGTAAAACTTGATTTTCCTCCAATACTTTATATCGGATGGTATTACTACCAGTTATATACTTTTCTTCTGGCTTGACTTCAATATCAAGATGATAATAATTTAAATCCCACCAAACCCTTTCTGGTGTTATAGAACCTCTCAAGGTATCTTGTTCAGTAAAAGTTTGTGCATTGCTTAATTGGATAAATGCGCACAACAACGGGAATAACAGTTTCTTCATTATATAAAATATTCGTTATTATCTAAAAACGCCTGTAGGAAATACAACGGGGCTCTCAAATCCATTTTCGCCAACAGCGGAAATTCCAAAAAAGTAATTATCAATTACAATACCTTCCAAGGTAAACTCGGAAACATCGCCTACAAACCTGCTATGGTCCCAAGTTGGAGATGTAGTATCTCTCCAATATATTTTGTATCCTATGGCGCCATCTACTTTACTCCATTGGAACTTGGCCGAAGGTTCAACAATACCCCCAATTTTCACTTCTTTAGGTGCTGGTGGCGCCCATGCCAAAGAAGCAAGATTAATAGCGTTTACAGCAGTTAATTTAGCGGCATAATCAAAATTAACATGTTCAAGTACATCACCATAGGCAATACCGTCTTCTACACGGATATCTTGATGTTGCTGGGTGTAATTTTCGTGTGCCTCCATTATGCGAATACCTGCAAAACCTGCATCGTTAAAAGGTCTGTGATGCCCACCGCGACCAAAACGGTCTAAACGATAAATTAACATTGGATTCATTTCTGGCATATAGGTTTTTACGTTTTTATGTACATACCGAGCCAATTGTCTGGAAATGCCATCTACTTCGCCTCCATAAAATCGTCTTCTCCTTCGCTCTTCCTCGGTTTCGTTGGGTGGCACGGGTTCAGAAAATATTCTAAAATCAACATTGCTTATGATACCATCTACCCCTTTAATGTTGCCGATCATATCGTTGTTGAAAATTCCAATTATTTCCCAGCCTTGATCTTTAGCATATTGTGCTACACCACCTCCGCCAAACAGGCCTTGTTCTTCGCCTGAGAGGCCCATATATATTATACTATTTTCAAATTTGTATTTAGAGAGTACACGTGCAGCTTCAATAGTGCCAGCCATACCACTTGCATTATCGTTGGCTCCCGGGGAATCATCCGTAAAATTAGTGGGGTCGCTTACCCTAGAATCAATATCACCACTCATGATAATGTACCTATTTGGATATTTTGTTCCTTTTTGAATGGCTAACACATTGACTATTTCTACATCGTGTACAATACGTTGGTTAGCTCCTTTTTTTACCAAATCCTTCTGGTAAAAAACATTTAAACACCCATTGCAATTGTTAGAAGTTTTTTCGAATTCAGACTTTATCCATCGTCTAGCGGCTCCAATTCCTCTGGTCTGTGAAACCGTATCACTTAAGGTGTGTCGAGTTCCAAAATTTGCCAAAGTAGTGATATCTTTTTCTATTCTTTCAGCTGAAACGTCATCTATAATTTGATATATGCGCTGGTCCGTTTGAGCGGATAATGAGAGAGAGAGTAAGACAAGGCCGAAAAGAAATATATTTTTCATATTTAGGTGTTATTATAATTTAATTGTACGGTATTTAAAATTAGTTGTTTTTCTTGAATTTAAGATGCCAAAGTCCAATAAATGGACCTAAGCCAAGTGCAGTAAATAACAATACTGCGGTAATACGTTCTGATAAAAACCATAAAATCTGAATACTTATTATACTAATAGCAAACCCTATGGAATTTACCAAAGTTAACCCGGTTCCTTTTAATTCTGGAGTAAGAGCATTGGCTACCAAACTTGAAAATTGGGGCGAATCTGCGGTTACCGCCATTCCCCAAAGGCACCATCCAAATATAAAAACAGACACAGGGGAATAAAACAATAAAGGTGAAAGTAAACAAAACGAACCTGAAATGGTAAGAGCCCATAGTGCCACTTTTTTACTTCCCCAATATTGTGATATAACACCTCCAATAGCACAGGAGGCACTTCCTAGTGCAATTATAATTCCAGTCCATAAAGGAACTGATAATTCAGTATGATTAAGCCTGTTAAACAGGTTTATGGCAAATGGTGTAAACGCCCAAAAGGCATATAATTCCCACATATGCCCAAAATAGCCTACGGCCGCTTTACGAAAATTAACAATACGAAATAGTTTGGGGCCTAAAGCTAAATTAAATTTCGTACTAGGTTTTCTATATGGTCCGTTTGGAACAAGAAGAAAAATAATTAATCCACCTAAAACACTTAATATGGAGGTTGTTTTAATTACTATATCAGGGTTGCTGCCCCATATCGTTCCACCAATCAAATAAGGAAATGCTGTACCTAAAACCAAAGCACCTACTAAAAATCCTAAGGCCTTTCCCAATCCCTTTTCATAATAATCAGATGCCAATTTCATCCCTACCGGATATATACCGGCAAGGAAAAAACCAGTGCCGAACCTGGTTACAAGTAAATCCCATTTAGATAAATTTTCCTGTAAAAGAGAAAAGTTACAGATAGCTGCCAATACTGCGCAAATCATAAATACTTTTGATGGGGAGAATCTATCGACCACCATTAAAAGTGCGAAAATTAAAGTACCTACTATAAAACCCAGCTGAACAGATGATAAGACCCAGCCAATTATTTCTGACTCAAGTCCGGTTTTTAAGGCTAACTCCTCAATAATTACATTACCGGCAAACCATGGAGAAGTACATGCAAATTGGGCAATAATAATAAGTGGGAGTATGTGTGGCTTTACTGTCAACTTACATAATGTAGTTTAATTGGTTGAAATCACTATCCTCGAAATCGATTAAAGAAATAATGTTTTAAACCATTATCTTTTTTCTGCGAACCTAGCCAAGATATCCCTTACGTTTTTGGTATTGTCAACAAAATACTTTGCCTGTGTTTTTTGTCGACCTACTTTAACCGTTATACTGTCATCTGGTAATTCCTGAAACATAAACTCATCGGTCCAATCATCACCAATTGCAAATACAAAATCATAATCATGCTCCGAATACACGCGCATCGAGGCTCGGCCCTTGTTTACATTGCTGCTTTTGATTTCCATTACTTTGTTGCCATTAAGCACACTTAAATCATCGTTGGCAATTAGACTAGTAAGTACCGTATTCAATTCTACGGCCCTTTTCTGGCCAAAATCTGGATCTGTATTTCTGTAATGCCAAGCTAAGGAATAATTTTTTTCTTCTATAAAACTGCCCGGTGTCCGGTCTACAAAGGATTCCAATACTGGATGTATTTTTTCCATCCAATCTTTTTTTACCGTTTCCAACATTCTAAAATCCTCACCGTTCTGTGAAATCCATACTCCGTGCTCCACAATCATATGGTATTTTTTTGGTAAGAACCATTTTGTAAAGGTCTCTTTGTCACGGCCACTTATCAAATACATATCTGTATTTTCTTGAGATGATATCTCATCCAATAACTGATAAAGTTCTTCATCCGGACTCGCTTTTTGTGGGTCATTATGAAAACCTGCCAGGGTGCCATCATAATCCAAGAATATCAATCTTCTTTTTGCGGAATTATAATCGTTAATAACCGTATTCATGAGGTCTACCGAAAGCCTTCTAGAAATATAGGTTTCATCCTTTTCTTTTTGTGTTAAGAGCGAGGTCATAAAATCATTGGCCCATTTTTCCACATTGTACCTTTCCAGCCTATTTTGAAGTAGGGCATTTCTTTGCTGCTGTTCTTCTTTGGGCATGTTTATGGCCTGGTATAGGGTATCGGCAATTTCCTCAAAATTATTAGGATTGATTAATAGCGACTCATTCATTTCATTTGCAGAACCCGCCATTTCACTTAAAATTAAAACCCCTGTTTTATCGGTTCTAGTGGCAATATATTCTTTGGCCACAAGATTCATCCCATCTCTAATAGGTGTAAGCCATGCAATATCACAAGTGGTGTATAGGTCTATCAAGTTATCAAAGGGCATGGACCTGTAAAAATACCAAATGGGTGTCCAGCTTACAGTTGATAATTCACCATTAATGCGACCTACCAGTTCATCTATTTCTTTTTTAAGCAATTGGTATTGTGGTACATTAGATCGCGATGGTACCGCAAGTATAATTAACCTAACTTTCTCTTTGTATTCTGGGTATTTGTTAAGGAAATATTCAAAGGCATTTAAACGTTTAGCAATTCCTTTGGTATAGTCCAAACGGTCAATAGATAAGAAAAATTTGGCATCTGGGGTAGATTTTTTATGGGTGTCCAATCGTTTCTGTAATTCGGATTTTTCATCTTCACTCCGTTGCGCGTGCTCAACAGCTGCATCATTAAATTTCTTATAGTCGATACCCATTGGGAAAGAATCTACCTTAATTACCCTATCCTCTAAATAAATATCATTGAAGCTGACTTCTAAACCTAATAGCCTTCTGACCGAGCTTAAGAAATGACGTTCATAATCGTAGGTATGAAAACCTATTAAATCCGAACCTAAAAGACCAAGCAATATTTCTTTACGCCAAGGTAGTGTCCTGAAAATTTCAAATGAAGGAAAGGGTATATGTAAAAAGAAACCTATGGAAATGTTGGGTCGCTTTTCACGTACCATTTGAGGTACTAACATAAGTTGATAGTCATGTACCCAAATAGTATCATTTTCATCTGCTTTTTCTAAAATAGCATCTGCAAATTTTTGATTTACAGATTTATAAATCTCCCAACTTTCTAGTTCAAACTCTGAATATTCCAAAAAGTAATGGAACAAGGGCCATATGGTTCTATTGCTAAAGCCAAAGTAAAATCCGTCTACATCTTTTTGGGTTAACATCACTTTACTAGAACCATGTTCTGCTAAAGCGCTATCTATTTTAGGGGCCAGTTCTTCCGGTATTTCCTCATTTGTTAACCCGCTCCAACCAATCCAAAGGCTTTCACCTCCGGAATGTACAGACTTCATTCCAGTGGCCAAACCGCCAACACTTGGTATTGCTTTAATAGTTCCATTGCTAATTTGTAATTGTACAGGTAGTCTATTTGAGATTATGATAGTTTTAGACATAAATAGCAGGTTTTGCTTTGATTTAATTTTTATTTCTCTCAATTTCGGGAAAAAGAAGGGTAATAGCAATTGAAAACCCAAATGGATTAACATTTTTATTGAATGAACAATTTAGATTACGGTATAATAGGGAATTGTCGGAGCGCAGCATTAATTTCAAAGAAAGGGTCACTGGATTGGTGTTGTCTTCCGGAATTTGATTCGTCATCCGTTTTTGCCAAATTATTGGATGATAAAAAAGGCGGCAGTTTTGAAATCTTGGTAGATAATTCCTATAAAATAAAACAACGTTACAAAAAGCATACAGCGTTACTGATTACACGGTTTTCCTCTGGTGAGGACGTTTTTGAGATTAGGGATTTTATGCCTAGATATCGTAAGCCCGAAGGGGGGTATAATGCTCCACCAGAAATAGTGCGATACTTTAAGCATATTAGCGGGAAGCCAAAGTTTAAAGTACTTTATAACCCTAAATTGGAGTATGCACATGGTGTCACGGAAACCTATGTGAAAAAGAATTTTATTGTGAGTCTTACCCATGGGGAAAAGTTTGATACTTGCTTCTTATATACTTCTTTCAATAAGAATTCTGTAGTCGAAGGCAGGGAAATTGAACTTAAAAAAGATGGTTATTTTCTTTTAGGTTATAATGAAAAGCTTTTTAAGCCTACCGCTCGTAAGATGTATACAGAGCTTGAAAGAACAAAAGTGTATTGGCTTAATTGGAGTGATAAAACCCCAAATTATAAAAAATACAATTCTGAGATTAGTAGGAGCGCAATTACCTTAAAGTTATTGAGCTATGATAAGAGTGGTGCGGTTTTAGCAGCGGCAACGACCTCTTTACCGGAAACTATAGGAGAAGTTCGTAACTGGGATTACCGCTTTTGCTGGATTAGAGACGCATCTATGGCTATCAAGGTAATTGGGGATTTAGGGCATCGTAATGTTGCCAAAAGGTACTTACAGTTCATTGTGGATTTGATTCCGGATAAGGATGAGAAGCTACAAATTATGTACGGTATCAATAAAGAGAAAAAATTAACGGAGTATACACTTGATCATTTAGAAGGATATAAAGGTTCTAGTCCAGTTCGTATTGGTAATGCAGCTTACAAACAAAAGCAGAACGATATCTACGGTATCTTGATGGATGTTATCTATGAACAGCTTTCTAAATATAGCAATGACACTGAAAATGGAGAGGAACTCTGGGGCATTACTAAAGGTATTGCTTGGATAGTTGCAAAACACTGGAAAGAAGCTGACAAGGGAATTTGGGAGTTTAGAACGGAGGACCGCCATTTTACTTTTTCAAAAGTGCTCTGCTGGGTTGCTATAGATCGTGCTATCAAAGTGGCAAGGATTTTTAGAAAAACCGCAAAGATAGAAAAATGGACAGTCCTTGAACAGGAGATAAAAAATGATATACACAATAATGCATGGAACCCTGATGTAAACGCCTTTACACAATCATATGGTTCTTCAGATATGGATGCTTCTGTACTTCTTATGGAAGCATATGGGTTTATACATGCTAAGGATCCCAAATTCGTAAGCACCGTTAAGGCAATAGAGAAAGAATTGAGCAACGATGGTTTGCTATATAGATATAAAAATGAAGATGATTTTGGATTACCATCATCATCTTTCACTATATGTACTTTTTGGTTTATAAACAGTCTGTTCAAAATTGGTGAAGAGGAAAAAGCAATGGCCCATTTTGATAAACTCTTATCTTATAGTAATCATTTAGGTCTCTTTAGTGAAGATATTGATTTTAAGACTAAAAGGTTGTTGGGTAACTTCCCACAAGCATATTCACATTTGGCATTGATAGAATGTGCTATAAACTTTTCAAAAAAAGAGAGTGAAGCACAGGTATTGGAATCTATTAATTCTTGAATTGGTTTTATTTACGTATCAATTGTTCTTGTGCCAGCATGCCTATCTTGTCTAACAAGCTTTTAAGATGATCAATTGTGGTAAACGGATTCATAATTGTTATACGTAAGTAATGCCAACCTTTAAGTTTGGTTTGTACGATATAAAATTCGCCGTCCTCTAGTAGTGCTTGGCGAATTTTTGCGTTTAATTCATTCAGTTCTATCTGACTTAAACTTTCCTTCACATACCTAAAGCAAACTATGTTAGACATTGGGGTAACCGCAAGCCGGTAATTTGGATTGTCCCCAACTATTTTAGCAAATGTTGATCCCATATCATATAGTTGGGTAACATAAGCGTCAAAAACTTGTACACCATAAACTTTTATCATGGTATACCAATGAATGGACATCATGGTTTTCGTACACTCAAAAGTACGCTTGCCAGAATTGTACCAATCCTCATTTTCGGATTCCGTTAATAAATAGTCTGCTTTTTGACTAAATGTGGCATTTGCATATTTGCCATCTTTTAAAAGTAGGGCAGTGGTAATGGTAGGCATCATCATCATTTTATGACCATCGATAACCACGGAATCTGCAAGTTCAATTCCATTAAGTGTATACCTATATTTTTCTGAAAAAATACCTGCGCCGCCATGTGCACCATCTACATGAAACCATAGTTTATGCTGTTGGGCAAAAGCACTTATTTCCTCTAGATTATCAAATATTCCCGTAGCTGTGCATGGAGCACTGCCGACAATGGCAAAAATATGAATACCGTCTTTTGATGCTTTCTTATACCTGTGTTCAAGTAGATCGGTATCCATTTTAAAGTCACTTGTTACTGGAATTTTCACAATTCCTTTAGTGCCAAGACCCATAATTTTAGCTGCCCTTTCTACACAATAGTGTGCCTCCTCGCTAACCATTATTCCTAATGGTATTGTATTGCCCTCATTCCAAACATCATTTTTAAGAATGGCTTTTCTAGCTGTTAATAATGCGGTTAAATTAGCCAAGGTACCCCCTGAAGTTAAAAACCCTCTTGAATTCTGGTCGTAGCCAATTTTCTCACATAATATATCGGTAACTACCCGTTCAATGGCACTTGGAGCCATACCCATTTCATAAACTGCCATGCCATTATTGAGCAATGAACTAATAAGCCCAGTGAGTCCGGTTATCGGTGCAGTGGGACTTACCTGATGACCTATATAATTCGGATGGTGCACATAGGTGGTACGTTTGGTAATTTCCGAGAATAATTCTTCTTCATTTCCTTCGTTTAGAAACTCCTGCCAAAATAGAAGCTCATGCTCAGGTTCGTTCCAATGAATGGCATTTTTGGATTTTTGATTTATCTTATCATCCAAATGTTTGGCCATGTCATCAATGAGTTGGTGACCTTTTTCTTTAAAAAGTTCGGGATTGTAAACCGCGTTCAA
>CBFIGW010000064.1:0-15982 GCA_965662155.1 Maribacter sp.
CGTTTGATAGAAATAGAATAATTATACATTTAGTTAGTATCGACCCTTTCATATCCTTAAGACATCTTTAGTTTTAAATATGGTTTATTTCAAAATGACGCACAACAATGGTATATAGAACATATGTTCTATATACCACCAATATAGAGGATATATAACATATGTTATATATATATCTTTTATAAAGTTCAAGTTAATAATTAATAGAAAAGTATGTAACTAAGGACATTAAATAATTGTTTATTAATACTTTAATTAACGAAGATTAGCTAGCTAAGATAAAAAGCAAGTGATTTATCCTTGATGTTATTTAATGACGATTAAGCAACTTAATTGAAGTTACTACACCATCGTTTAATTGAACTTTGATAACGGTTTAGCTATGAACGGTACGGGAGCAAACTTGCATTTGCTTTCCGCCACGCACTTAGCGAAATCTTTGTGTTTTGTTTTTTCCTTTTTGCATTACACACATCAATTGGATAAGCGTACCATGGTACGCTTATTTCTATATTGTATGTATTCTAATATATTTTGGGGAACACCATAAATATCTTACAATTATTTTATATGACCCGTCTAAAGTGTAAGAAAAAACTAAAAAGGTTTTAACCGGTGCTAATCTTAATAGTGCAAATTAAGGGAAGAGCAATTCTTTGCCTTTCATAATTTCGTAATCACATGAGATAAAAAACCACAAAAAAAGCCCTGCATTGTGCAGGGCCTTCTAATCAACAATCACTAACTTTTTAAATCAACTATTTTTTGCGGGATTTACGCTCCTTCATTTTCCCTTTTCTGTACTTTCCCCTATGCTGTTTCATTTCTTCCCATTTAATATATTGGGCATCGGTCAAAATCTCTTTCATTTCCGCTTTATGGGCAATTTGCGCGTCCAATCGTTTGTTTTGCATGGCAAACTTTTCATCGGCCGTTGGTTTTTCACCATTTTCTTTCTTCGCCTTTAATTCTTCCATTTTTGCTTTGCGGGCCTCTACGTTACTTCTCAAAAGCGATTTTACTTTTGCTTGTTGAGATTCGTTAAGGTCCAAGGCCAAGGTCATTTTTTTGGTTTGCAAGGTGGCTACCTGTTCAGGGCTCATGTCTTGCATTCTTTTATGTTTTTTTCCTTCTGGTCTTTGTGCCATGGCCAATCCACTGCTGAGTACCAAGGCGGCCAATATGAATATCTTTTTCATTGTATTATTATTTATGGGTTACGTATCTAAGACCGTAACTTTCTACTTTGGTTTAATGCTAGGTTAGGTTTTAATAGAACTTTAACGAAAAAAAGGACCAAAAAAAAACGCGGCTCAAGGCCGCGCTATGCATACAGCATGGATAAGATCATTGGGTTCTGTCTTGTGCTATATCTTGAGTAAATGGGTGGATCACAATATCTGCTTCCGCCAGTTCTTTTGTATTGGTATGCGCATAATCTTGTGGCGCTTCTATTTCTGTATGGTATACTACTGCAGCGACCATGAATGCGCTTAGGTATAATAAACTTTTTAACTTGTTGTTCATGATGTGGGGGTTTTTAATTACAAGGCTAAACTATATCTTTCAGTAATGTGAAATGGGCCGTTGTTGTAAAATGGTCGTTTTTTGATGTCAAAATACCCCTAGTTGTGGTAAAGTGAAAACGCTCATCGGATTTTTTGGTTGTTGGTCGATGTTCACCTAAAAATCGCTTTTTAACCTGTGGTGAAGGTTATACCTTAATAGAGACTTCAATTTTATTTCTCTCTTAAGGATACCCATTGGGACTGTTGATCGGTACCAGCCGTAAAATGATTCTTCTTGTGTTTTTTTTTTCCGTTTTTATAATCGTATTTGTCCGTATGCTGTTCTTTTCAGATTCATGATAAATGAAAGACATTAGGATAAAAACCGCCAAAAAGAGTAAACTTTTAATATTCCTGTTCATAGGTAGTATTTTAATAATGGTTCAAAAGTAGTTATGGAACAGTATGTGGAAAGCGTAGCGGAGGTAGGAAAAAAAAGACTGTCGGTCTACGGATCGTTTCCATAGACTAACAGTCAGTAAAAATTAGGTCAAAAACCTTTAAGGGTGAATTCTGTTACAATTTATTTGGGATCTAATATCATATCTATACGCTCTACGGCATCCTGTAAATGATATTTGCTCATCCTGTCCTGTGTTCTGCCAATGGCACTACGCACATTTCTTCGTAATATGTTTAATTCTGCACGCGCAATGGAACGAATATCGGACTGACTTGTATTTACTACGGTGGATTTTTGATAGCCACCAAATTCTGGTTTCTTGCCTTCGTTTTCGGCAGTCATTATATAGGCTAAGCGATCAATATGTGCTTTTTGCAAATTTCTCCTATAGGTGTCTATTTTTCTGCCCGATGGTAGTTCTGACCAGATTCCTTTTCTTAAATCGCTCATCATTTCTACCAAACTATACGCTTCCGAACCATTGGCCGTCTCATTTTCTATAAGTCGAGCCATTTTTCCCAAGCGCAGCATATTGTTCAACGTACGCACTTGAATAGAACGTATGCGTTCTACAAAACCGGAGTACTGTGTCTTTCCAAAAATATCCTGATCCAATAGCCATTCTGGTGTTTCAAACAATTGTTCTTGTATAAAGGCCATACAATTTTCTTGGTGGGTTTTTGCCACTGGCGTATAAACAGCACCTTGTTGCTCATAGGTTTTATGATGCTCGTAGACACCGCCAATATTGTTGCTTACATGCCCCATGTAACGGTTGTATTGTGAAATTACTTGTCCGTACAAAGTTTCAAGGTCATCATAATTTTTGCCGTCCTCTTTGGTCCATTCCACCAGATTGGGAACAATACGCTTAAGGTTGGCTATACCATACATACTTGCTTTAACCGCATCATCACCTAAATCTTCGGTCTGGGAACTGGGATCAACAATGTCTCCTACTTGCTGGTGACCGAACCTATATAAAGGGTCGCCGGCATGTTTTAATATCCAAGAGTTTAAAATGGGTTTTTCTTCTTCCGAGGTTTTGTCCAAGATAGGTTTGTACCCCCATTGTATGGCATATTTGTCATAGACGCCAATGTCAGGCATCAATGCTACGCCTTCATCACCGGGTTGGGCAATGTAATTAAAACGGGCATAGTCCATTATAGAGGGTGCCGTACCATATTTTTTAGTGAAACTGGCAGAGCGTAACGAATCTACCGGATAGGCAACACTACTTCCCATATTGTGGGGTAGGCCTAATGTATGGCCAACTTCATGTGAGGATACAAAACGTATTAAACGCCCCATAACTTCATCATCAAAAGCTACACTTCTTGCGTCTGGGTTTATGGCCGCTGTCTGCACAAAGAACCAGTTACGAAGCAAGGTCATTACATTGTGGTACCAGTTGATGTCCGATTCCAATATCTCACCGCTACGTGGGTCGCTTACATGCGGGCCGTTGGCATTAGGTATTGGCGATGCCAAATAACGTACCACGGAATAACGCACATCCTCAGGGGACCAATCTGGGTCTTCTTCTTCGGTTGGAGGGTCTTTGGCGATTATGGCGTTTTTAAAGCCAGCGGCCTCAAAGGCAACCTGCCAATCTTCAATGCCTTTTTTTATGAAAGGCACCCATTGTTTTGGGGTTGCACGATCTACATAATATACAATCTGTTTTTTTAGGCTCAACCAATTCGCCTTTTTTATATTTTTCTATATCCTCATCTTTTACCTCTAGTCTCCAACGGTCTAGAAAAGTAAGGGTCTTGCTTTCTTGGGCGTCCAGACCATAATCTACCTGACCTCTGGCGAACCAACCAACGCGACGGTCAAAATACCTTCTTTTCATAGGTTCCTTTGGTAACAATACCATAGAATTATTTATTTCTACCGATATGGAACCTAAGCTGCCATTGCTGGGAGGAGCACTGGCCAGATAGGTTTTTACGTGTCTGGCCTCTACATTCATAGGGTAACTCCTTATATTTTCAATGAAACTACGATCAGTATCCAAACGGGAGATCTTGTATCTTTTTCTGTATCGGTCTGGCATACCAAAAGCTTTGGTGTCCTTGGTGAATATATCATCTACCTCTATTACGGTTGCAGGATGTAATGAATCTTTTTTGAATGCCTTGATTTCAAAAGCATAAAGAACAGGCTCAAAATTAGAATTTACCACTGCCTCATGAACGGGAAGGGAATCTGCGGCAACGACGTCATGGGAAACCACACGAAGCAAGACTTTTTTATCTTTCTTTTCCCAACGTAATACTTGCGTGTTGATCTTGCCACCGCCAAAACCTATTTTTGAGGCAGTTTTAGATATACGACTTACCATGAGCATTTCCCTATTAAAGAGTGAGTCTGGAATTTCGTAGTAATGTTTGTCATCTACAACATGCACATCGAACAGACCATTATCCGTAACGGCTTCCTTTGTGATTACCTTGTCATACGGTTTTATTTTGTCTTTGTCTTTTTTGTCCGAAGGTGCCTCGGTTTTTTTCTTTTTCTTTTTAAAAATCTGTGCTTCTGTACTTTGATAGCTGAATATTAATAGTACGGTCAGCAATGAGAATAGTAATTTTTTTGTCATTTTCCTTAGTTAGTTTTGTAATTTTTCAAAGAACTGAAAAAATATTTTATTGCATAGTTAATGAAATCATAAGCCTAAAGTGTAACATTTTACTTTTTTATGCGTCTATTAAATAGGAATGACATTTTTTAGATTCTGAATTAGTTAAGTATAAAGCCCTTGTTTTTACAGGGGCTTTATCTTTTTATGGAATGTCCCAAAAGAAAAATTAGTAACTAATTGCCTAAAACAATAGCGGAAGTACAAACTGAAAAAGTAGTACCAATAACAACACCGCAATGATATTTAGGAATATACCGGCCTTTGCCATTTGATGCACTTTTATATACCCGCTTGCAAAAACAATGGCATTAGGAGGTGTAGCCATGGGAAGCATAAAGGCACAGCTACTGGCCATGGTAATTGGAATAAGCAAATATACTATGGGCAGGTCCAGACCTATAGCGATGCCTGCAACAACTGGTGCCAATACCGCCACCAAGGCTACATTGCTCATAAGCTCTGTCATAAACAACATTAGGAAGATTAGAAGTGTCGCCGTAAATAATATGCTAATATCACTCTCGGCAATGGTACTAGCAACTAAATCCACGATTCCCGTAACACTCATTCCTTTGGCCAATGCCAATCCGCCACCAAAAAGTATTAGAATGCCCCAGGCTAATTTAGAGGTGTCTTTCCATTCTAAAATAAAATCACTTTGTTTAAAACGAAAGGGTATTGCAAACAATGATATGGCAGCGAACATGCTTATCATGGTATCCGATAATCCTAACTCTGGAATAATGGAATTAATGAGTGTCCTAAAGATCCATAAGAAAATAGTAACACCAAAAATGGACAGCACCATTTTTTCCTTACCACTAGTAGGACCTAATTTTTTCAATTCATCCTCAATAATGTCTTTTGAGGCATTGAATTTTAAATCTCTGTTTGGAAACATAAATTTCACAAGGACCACATAGCAAAAACCAATCATAATCAAGGAAAATGGTAGTCCGATGACCATCCATTTTAAAAAGGAAATTTCGATATTATATTCATTCTCCAATAAACCTATAAGCACGGAATTTGGGGGTGTTCCAATTACCGTGGCAATACCCCCTGCGTTGGCACTAAAGGCGATACCAAGCATTACACTTAAAGCAAAATTACGGTCGCGCTTGGTAAAACCATCCGTATCGTTAACCAATAATTGGATGACGGACATGGCAATGGGCAGCATTACTACTGTACTTGCCGTATTACTGATCCACATGCTTAAGGTTGCCGTTGCGATCATAAAACCAAGGATAACCTTATTAGGTGTGGTTCCCGTACGTTTAATAATATTCAAAGCAATCCTACGATGTAGGTTTACCTTCTCCAATGCCAGTGCCATCACAAAACCGCCAAAGAATAGAAATACGATAGGACTGCCATAATTGGCCCCAACATCGCCCATGGGCATTATTTTTAACAATGGAAATAACAGTAATGGGAGTAATGCGGTCACCGAAATAGAAACCGCTTCGGTAATCCACCAAACAATCATCCAAAGAGCCACCGCTACTACCGCATCGGCCTGCTCGGAAATGAGCGCCTGTGATAGATTAATGAGAATCAGAAATAGAATGGGCCCTAAAATAAGGCCTATTTTTTTGCTTAGTTCCATTAGGATTCTAAGCTAGGGTATTTTAGGTAATTAACAAACAAGAAAATCCATTCTTATTGGTTCAAATTACCTTAACTAATTTATCATTGAAAAAATCTATTTAACCGGTTTTGGGTTTTTATCTGAAAAACCACCTATCTGGTTTCAGATTAGCTTACAATGATGGAGAAGGACAAAATTCAGCTATTCTGTTAGTGTCCCAGAAAATAACCATACAGCTGGTAGATAAACAAGCCTATACCGGCAATCACCAAATAAAAATTGGCCGCCTTATAGAAAGCCTTGTAGCTTTTTTTTGATTTCCAAAAGGTTATAATAAAAACGATAGGTATAAGTGCCAATATCTGACCAAACTCAACTCCAATATTAAAGCATACTATTTTTGATAAAAACTGCGAGTTGCCTACATCAAAGGATTGTAGTCGCGTTGAAAGTCCAAATCCGTGAATTAACCCAAAAATCAATACCATGAGCAATAGGTTGGGCGACTTTATTTTCAAGTGCTTTTCAAATCCACCTAAATTTTCAAATCCCTTATAAAGAACACTCAAGGCAATTACCGCATCAACCAGATGTTCATTGGCAGTGATGCCCAAATAGGTAGCCCCGATAAGCGTGATGCTATGCCCAATCGTAAAAACGGTTATAAATTTAAAAATATCCTTAAACCCTTTTAGGTAAAAGATCACACCGGCAAGGAATAGCAAATGATCGTAACCGGTAATCATATGCTTCGATCCAACATAGATGTAGGACAGGAGCCCCCCATTATTCAATATTTCTTGATCACCGGAGCTAACGCCATGTGCGGCTAATACAATTGGAAATAAAAGCAGCAGCCCGCCAAGCACATGCTTTTTAATCTTCATTGGTATTTTTTCTTCTGTTGAACCATAGAAAGAGAATGCCAATCAATAAAAAGCTACCGATCAATAAAATATACATTGTGTAATTGGTATCATGCTCATGGTCGTGTGTATGAGTATCCTCACTATGTTCATGAGTTACCTCAAAGGTCAAGGTAGTCCAGTTAGATTCATGGGTTAACCCTTCCTCTTCGGTATTTACAAGATGTATGGTCTGAAAAAACCAAATACCGTCTGCGGACAAATGTGCCTTGGCAATACCTTGCGCATCTGTTCTTAGTTGTTGGCCCGTTGCATGCGTGTGCGGCTGTTCTTTTTCTTTAGGATCATGTTTGTGTGATTCCGAACCATCGTCGTGAGAATGCTCTGTGGTAGCATCTTTTTTCTCAGCATCATGACTGTGGGGTTCGGTATTGTTATGAGTGTGTTCTTTTGTAGCCACGGCATCGTGGGAATGAACATTTTCATGTGCTCTATAATCCGCATAGACCAATTGATTTGCCAAAGGTTTTCCGTCTAATAATAACTGCACCGCCAAACTGTCTCCCGTGTAAAGCTCGTAAGGATTCTCTAAAGGAACAAACTCAATTGGATAGCCCAAGGGTGTTTGCCAGTCTCCCGTTGTGGTAGCTCCCACTTGGAAAATTGTCTTCACATGTTTTGAATATTTTTCAATGGCCTTATCCTTTAAAGTATTGCTGTTTTTGCGTAACTCCAACATATCATAAATACCTTCATGTTCTAGGTAGTCATTAAACGCCTCGGCCTTCATCTCAAGGGACCTTGCTTTAGTAGATACTCCAGCAACATATGTTCCCGATTCGCCAGTTTGAAAATTTAGAAAGGTTATACTGTCCTTTTCGGTCCATTGAGAATCTGTAACTTTTTTGCGCTCCCCGTTACTTAAAATGCTAGCATCTATCATTCTGTTGCGATCTATTACATTTTCGCTCTTTTCAAAGGTGCCATTAAAAAGTTGTAGTGCTACAGCGGTATTGGGTTCTAAAAAATAGCTGTCGAACTTTAAAAACATGGTATGACTACTAAGTAGTGTAAGAACTGTAATTACAAATAATGTTTTTTTCATAAAATCATGGATTTTTTCTGCGCAATAGATTTAGACGTTATTAATTTTATTTACGAAAAAAATACTAAAAGGTTTTAAAAGAAAACCCATTTTTAGATTTGTTTACTATTGCAAGAGTGTTTTTGAGCGATTTTTTTGACGCATTTATTGTTTGATTTCAGAATGTACTTTGTTACTGACCAAGTTCAACGAAAAGACCTTCATCGGTCTTAGTAACTTTTGCCAAGTTTTGTTTTGTTAATCCCTTGATGCCCTTGTCCCAAGCCTTATTGCTTAAGTCTGATTGCGTTTTAAGGTCTGCCAGTGTCATTTTATTCGCTTTCTTCAATATATCGTAAATGACTTTTTCATTATCTGACAATTGTACCGCTTTTTTCTCCGGGCGCATTTGCGGGAAGAACAATACTTCTTGGATAGAGGAGTTATTGGTCATTAACATTACCAAACGGTCTATACCTATGCCAATACCAGAGGTAGGAGGCATACCGTATTCTAGGGCGCGTAAAAAGTCTTGATCAATGAACATAGCCTCGTCATCTCCTTTTTCGGATAGTTTCAACTGATCTTCAAAACGCTCGCGTTGATCAATGGGATCGTTCAACTCTGAATAGGCATTGGCCAATTCCTTCCCGTTTACCATCAACTCAAAACGTTCTGTCAACGCCGGGTTAGAACGGTGCTCTTTTGTCAAAGGGCTCATTTCCTTTGGGTAGTCCGTAATAAAAGTGGGTTGTATGTAGTAATGCTCACATTTTTCCCCAAAAATTTCATCTATCAATTTACCAACACCCATGGTATCATCAACCTCTAGCCCTAATTTTTTTGCCGTTTCGCGTAGTTCCACTTCATCCATTCCGGCAACATCAATACCTGTATGAATTTTGATAGCCTCTAAGATGGGAACCCTGGCATAAGGTGCCTTAAACTCTATTTCATTTTCACCTACGGTAATTTTAGTGGTACCGTTGGCATCCAAGGCTATTTTTTCTAACAACTGTTCGGTTGTATCCATCATCCAATTGTAGTCCTTGTAGGCTACATAGAGTTCCATTACGGTAAACTCCGGATTGTGGGTTCTGTCCATCCCCTCATTACGGAAATCCTTCGAGAACTCATACACCCCGTCAAAACCACCAACTATTAATCTTTTTAAATACAGTTCATTGGCGATACGCAAATACAAAGGAATGTTAAGTGCATTGTGATGTGTTAAAAAAGGGCGTGCCGCCGCTCCTCCAGGAATTGGCTGTAGTATAGGTGTCTCCACTTCTAAATAGCCACGCTCATTATAAAATTCACGTATGCTATTGGTAATCTTGGTTCGTTTAATGAATGTCTCCTTAACTTTTGGGTTTACGACCAAATCCACATACCGCTGACGATACCTAAGTTCTGGGTCGTTAAACTCGTCATAGGTATTGCCATCTGCATCTTGTTTAGGTAATGGTAAAGGTCGCAATGCCTTACTTAGCATTTTAAAGTTCTTTACCATCACTGTTTTTTCGCCTACTTTGGTAGTAAACAGTTCACCTTCTACACCTATGATATCACCAATATCCAATAACTTTTTATAGACATCGTTGTACAAGGTCTTATCCTCACCGGTACATATTTCATCCCTATTAAAGTACACTTGTATGCGGCCTTCGCTATCCTGTAGTTCTGCAAAAGAAGCTTTGCCCTGAATTCTACGGGACATTAGCCTCCCGGCAATAATAACTTGCTTTCCTTCAACATAGGTGTCCTTAATGCTCTTTGAAGTCGCGTTTACGGGATATAACTCAGCTGGATAAGGATTTATTCCCAACTCTCTTAACTTGGCTAATTTCTCTCTTCTAATAAGCTCCTGTTCGGATAACTGCATGGTGTACTATTTAAAGGCGCAAATATAGTTACAATGCATTAATCTTACTAAACACAGGGCATAAAAGGTACGTAGTTCAACTACTAAAATTCAGTTTGATAAAACTTTAGTCAAAATGGTATGATTTTGCTTTGTTGGAACGGTATGCTTCAGTTGTTAGAATTTTAAGCATATCTGCCTCCAAGGACTTGTTTGGAGTTTCAATGATGCGATTTATTTCCCTGCCATTTTTGTAAAAAATGATAGTAGGTACCCTTAAAATATTAAGTCCCCATTCCTCACCATTGGGACTTTTTTTGTAATTGTCCTTTCTACCGTCTACGGCCACAATTTTTAAATTTTCTATGGGAAAATCGGCAGCCTCCAATATTTTAAAGAATCGCGGTACTTCTCTTTTGCTGTCGCCACACCAAGTTCCCAAAAACAGTAGTAGTTTAAAATTATTTAACTTGGGGCTTAGCTGGGTGATAATAGCATGGTCTACCTCATAATTTTCATAATTAGGCTTGAACCATGAGGCATAAGGTGGTTCCAAGAATTTATCTTGCGAGATGGTTCCCACTAGCATTTTTTGATTGGTTTTCAGTGTGATTTCTTGATTGATTTCCTGACCTTGAACAGTTGAACTGACCCATAGGCCTAGTAAAAGCAACGTAATAGTTTTCATAAGTTTTGTTTTAATTGAAAAACTAAGTTGCGCTTAATGCGTTGTGGTTTAAAGTATTAAGGGATTGATTTAAGAACTAGACCCCCGGTGGAAATTGAACTATTATTTTTTAATCTCGTCCCGAGAAGTAATTTCCAATTTCTTGTAGATATTGTTGATATGGGTCTTTACCGTACTTAGGCTTATGAAAAGTTCCGATGCAATTTCTTTGTTGGATTTCCCCTGATTGATAGCGTCAAAGATTTTTAACTCTTGGGGTGTCAATGCTACTTTTGCCTTTTTTAAAATGGTTCTTTTTCTTTTTTTGAAAACTCTATAACTAAGTTGAACAAGGAATACGGCAATTCCTCCAAATAAGAAATACTGCCAAGTATAGCTACTTGCTTTTTGCTTGTTTACAAGAACAGTATCTGCCATTAACTCTTGCTGAAATTGTTCTGTGAATGGACTTTTGGGATATGTTTTTTGTAACCTTTCCAATAACTCTTGGTAATAGGAATTTGTAGCTAAATCTTCTTGGTAATAGGTATGTGTTTCGTTAGCCCTATCCGATAGGAAATCATAAATATATAGTTCCACTAATGGTTCATTGGAGCTCAAGCCATATTGTTGTAAAATATGAAACCATTTTCTAAAATTCACTTCCTGTTTGGCCTTGCTATCAGAATTTGAGAAATCTAGGATCATTTCTTCTTTTAAAGCATCGATTTCTAACAAATAGCTGCTAACGTCATTGGTAGAAACAACATTGCATAAAGCCTGATTGTTTTGTAGCAATGGAAGTCCTAGAGTATCTCTATTATTAGCAATGAACAATATACTTTGGCTATAATAGCATTCCCTTAAAAAGTGATTGGCTATCGTTTCATTGTTGTGACATTCATCTGTATGTATTCTATATATTCTGTTTTCCGACAATAAATGATTCCCTTTAAATGAAAAAAGGCCTTCTTGGTTTACTTGAGTTTTTTGAATTATTTGGTCGGTGTAAATACGTGAAGATTTACGGTAGTTTTCAACCAAAGACAAATAAACGGTTTTACCTTTTTTTCTGGAGATAATTGTCCTGTAAAGTGATATTGGGCATGCGCCGATATACCAACTCCAATAAAGAACAGGAATAAAACAGATTTCACACTATTAAAATAAAGTAACTGTAACATTTTATGCTAATTTACGACCTATAATGTACATCAATTTGCCTAAAGGCTATATCAATCAAAAAATCCTAAATCAATGAGTATTTTAAGAGTAATCCTCGCTATTATTTTTCCACCCTTATCCGTAATCGGGAAAGGTTGTGGTTCTTTTTTAATTGTTCTACTTTTGACCTTCTGTGGCTGGGTGCCTGGAGTCATTGCTGCACTCGTCATTTTAAACAATCCAAACTAGAATCATTTTATATGAGAATTAAGTATATCTTCCTTGCTGTATTTACTACAGTGTTTTTTGCAGCCTGTAATTTTACCGAAGAAATTTATTTTAATCCTGATGGTTCAGGTCAAATGAACATTGCCTTTGATGGTAGTGAAATGATGCAGATGATACCTGAAAACGATAGTATTGCTAACGATCAAGTAATAGATTCTACTTTGGTATTCAAGGACTTTCTAATTGAGAAAAAAGATAGTATAGCGAAACTACCGTTAGATGAACAGGCCAATCTTAAAAAATTAGAACCTTTTAGCTTGCATATGCAAGTAGATGCCACTAAGGGGGTCATGAATTTTGAAATGTTTACCAATTTTAAAAACGTTTCCGAAGTAAATGATGCGTTTAACACATTTCAGAATGCGAGTTCTGTTGGGCCGTCTGCTGGGAGTAAGCAAATGCCGAAAAATTCTGGAAATGAAGCCACTAAGGTTGACTACATATTTAACGGTTCTAATTTTAGTCGTAAAGCCAGTATTAAGGACCAAGAATTGTTTCAACAAAGTATAGACAGTTTACAGAGCGCAGAGATGTTTCTCTCTAGTTCTACCTATACTTTTAAATATCATTTTCCTAAAAGGGTGAAATCTACGAATATTGAGGAAGCAACGTTTTCCATGGATGGTAAAACCATGATCTATGAGGTCAATTTTCTAGATATGATGAAAGATCCAGAGTCTATTCAGATAGAAGTGGAATTAGAACAATAGCTAGCCCTTTTCGTATCTTTGCACTATGAACAAAAAGGTGCAGCTACAAGATTTAGGGCGTAAGGATTATAAGGAAACTTGGGACTATCAAGAACAGTTATTCCAAGAAATCCTTGATTTAAAAATACACAATAGGAGAGAGGCCTTGACTTTGGAAACTCCAAACCATTTCCTGTTTGTTGAACATTCACATGTATACACCCTTGGAAAAAGTGGTGATATCTCTAATTTATTGGTAGAGGAAAAAGCCTTGGAAGAAAAAGGGGCCCAATTTTATAAGATCAATAGGGGAGGGGACATCACCTATCACGGTCCAGGACAAATTGTAGGTTATCCAATTATTGATTTGGACAATTTTTTCACTGATATCCATAAATATCTTCGCTTATTGGAAGAAATGGTCATATTGACTTTGGCGGAATACGGATTAAAAGCAGAGCGGTCTAAAGGTGAAACAGGCGTTTGGTTAGATGTTGGAACTCCTTTTGCCAGAAAGATTTGCGCCATGGGCGTTAGGGCCAGTAGATGGGTGACCATGCATGGTTTTGCCTTAAACGTAAATGCCGATTTAGGCTATTTCGATTTAATGATACCCTGTGGAATTAAAGGTAAGGCGGTCACTTCATTGAATGTTGAATTGGGCAAGGTAGAAGTTGATATGGATAAGGTAAAGGAAAAGTTGATAAAGCACTTTGCCAACCTGTTTGAGGCGGAAATAAAACAGAAAACCGAAGTCTGAACTTCGGTTTTTATTTAAAATTTCGCTATCTGGTTTATTTACTGAATTTAGTTAATTCCATACGGCTCATCAATTTACCTTTTTTGTTATAGGTCTCTTGCTTTACCATTCCTATATTTTCCGCCAACCAAATTTTGCTACTCATTTCTTGGTTGGCCATCATAACTTTAGACTTGGTTTTTTCGGTTAATAGATAACAATCAAAAGTTCCTGCGGCAGTCGTGACTGTTTCTTTTGCTTCCACCTTCCTGTCATAATTGTCAATATTTATTTTCATTTTCATACCCGTCATGCTCATATTTACATTGATGTTGGAGTCATCAAGCGTTTGCCCTACAGTAAGGTTATTGGGAATTTGAATATCAGTTCCGGTAATTTCCATTTCCATACCCATTTCCTCATATTGTTGTTTCATTTGGGTAGGGAACAGGCTTTGATAGTCCATTTTTATACCACTATCGGTACATGAGATTTTATAGTCAGACTCAATAACGTTCTTCCCTTTGCTATCTACAAATTTTATTTTCATAGTAGCATTGGTATTCCCATTTTCATTGTTGACATCCGTTACCATATACTCTGTTGTTCCATCTACTTTATCCTTGTTATTGTAAAGGGTGTATTGGAAGCTGGTGCCTTCTTCCAACGGATAGAATCTACTGCATTTAGATTGGGCAAAGGCACTGGTTACCGTATAACATATAAGCAAGCTCAAAATATATTTAATTTTCATATCTATAGTTGTAATTATTGTTTAATAAATTCTACTCTTCTGTTTTGTGACTTTCCTTCACTCGTGGAATTATCAGCCATGGGTTCGGATTCTCCTTTGCCATCTATTGAAAGTCTACCTGCATCAACTCCATAAACATCAACTAGTGCATTTTTTACAGCTTCTGCCCGGCTTTTGGATAAAACTAGATTGCTATTCTCATCTCCATCGGAATCTGTGTGACCTACTATTTTTAGTTTTATTGAATTGTCTTGTTGTAGTACTTGAAAAATTTGACGAATCACACCCATTGATTCTGGTTTTAAGTTATTTGAACCAGAATTAAATAGTATGGCGTTTGTAGATATCTTGCCTTCGGATAAGAGTTTTCTTCTTAAATCAATACCCCCTTTGGCTACTTTAAGATTGGAAATAAATAATTGTTCCGAATCGTCTTTAAAATTATTCGCGTGAAATTTTAAAGTAGTTATTTTATCCGGGGGTATGGCTTTGGGAACATCTATGTATTTAGTTTCATCCACCCAAAGCCTAAATCGTTCCTCATTAACCGCAATGGAAATATGTGTGCCTTCAATAATTTGATTTCTAATGTCTGCCTTTACGGTGCTGTAAATTTCTCGCTTGTTATTTTTTCTATTTTCAATGGTAATTCCTACGGGAGTATATTGGCAAAATGGGATACTTGCCTGGACAAAATTGGCCCCTTCCTTGAATTGGTTGTCATCACTTAAGTCTATTCTTAAACGGGAGGTTGAGGAAGTTTTGTCAACACCAATACCAATAACATCAAATTCTACGGTGTACTCCTTTGGAAGTTTAGGAACATTAGGAATGAAAAAGATGTTATAGCCAGATTTTAGTTTAAACCATTTTTCCGATTCATCTCCTAGCATAACGACTTCGCCACCTGCATTGGTATTCCATTTAACCGGGAAGTCCCCAACAAAATCATTGGAAAAATCATCATAAAATAGTTGTTCGTCACCTGGTACAAAATCAAACTTACTGTAAACGGCCAATGTTTTGGGTCCAGGTGTTGTAGCTTTAGGTTTATCTGTGCCCCCCGACGAAGAATTTTCGCCAGAACCTGTTACAACAGGTGAGTCTCTTTTCGGAACTGGTGCTTTATTGCCGTCTTTTGACCCAGGTTCTAAAATACTGTCCAAAACCTGATCGGTTTTTTCTGTGGTTTCTTTTTCTACCCTTCTTTCAACAGCACGTTCTGCTGCTTTTTCTGCTCTCTTACCTAGTTTTTTTAAAAACTGCCCTTGCATCTGTGTTGATGAGAAGCATATTACGGTTGCGACCAGCAACAGTTTTAAAGATGAATTAATATGTTTCATATAGCGTTAGTTTGTAAAACAAAAACCTTTTTTTTGGATTAATATTTTATAAATGAGTGTTCCATATAAAAATAATGAAAATACGTATATTTTCATGAGTAGATTGTATTTCTGGTGGTCTTTTGGGTGTGGAAAGTAATGGATTTTGTGTCAGTGAAGTTTATAAACTACAAGCGAGTTTGCTTGATCTTTAATCACCAACTCAGGTTTTCTGTCATTGTCCATATCGGCCATATCTATTATAGAAGTTCCAAAAATTGGAAAATCTGGAATGGGCTTGGCCTGACTATCAAATAAGTATGATTT
>CBFIGW010000065.1:0-15842 GCA_965662155.1 Maribacter sp.
CGATATCGTTTGCTGAGTATTTTATTGTTCCGAAAGTTAACGGATTGTTTATTTCTACGTTTTTTGTGTTTCCTAAATTGGTTTTTTTCATTTGTTCACGGAAACTATCTACAGGTATCGTGTAGGTTTTGCATGATACTCCAAGAGAGATCAATAATAGTCCGCAAAAATTGATTATTATTTTTTTTAAAACTCAGTTTTTTCATAAAGAGGATAAAAATTTTATAACCTTAACTAAAGTCTTATTTCACTTACATAATTACGCCTCCCACTCCGTATGGAAAATACCTTCACGGTCCAGGCGTTCATAGGTATGCGAGCCAAAATAATCGCGCTGTGCCTGTATTACATTCAATGGCAATCTGCTAGAGGTATACGCATCAAAATAGGTAAGTGAGTTGGATAGGCCAGGTAATGGAATGCCATTTTTGGCGCCATAGCTCACCAATTCACGGGCAGCATCTACCGTACTTTGCACTTTTTCTACAAAAGTTGGTGACAACAACAAATTAGGTAATGCTTGATTTGCTTTAAAGGCATCTGTGATATCGGCCAATAAACCTGCACGAATAATACATCCGGCTCGCCATATTTTAGCTATCTCCGCTATATCCAATTCGTAGCCATATTCCTTAGAGGCATCTGCCAACTGGTGCAATCCTTGGGCATAGGTTATAATAAAAGAGAAGTACAAGGCCTCTTCGGTCAATTTCTCCAGTTTAGCCTTATCCATAAGTGCTACTTGAGGTCGGTCATATAGTTTGTCCGCGGCAACACGTTCCTCTTTTAGAGCAGAGATTTCCCGCATACTTACGGCAATATCAATGGAAGGTACCGGAATGCCTAAATCCATGGCGTTCTGGCTCGTCCATTTTCCAGTTCCTTTTTGCTTGGCCTTATCCAATATTTTATCTACCAATCTACCGGATGCCAAGTCATCCTCTCGTTCAAAAATCTCCGAGGTAATTTCCACTAAAAAGGATTGTAAACGTCCAGCGTTCCAGTTGGCATAGGTAGCATGTAGCTCATCATTACTATAATCGCCGCCTTTTTTAAGAACGTCATAAATTTCTGAAGTAAGTTGCATTAGACCATATTCTATACCATTGTGCACCATTTTTACATAATTCCCGGCAGATTTAGGACCTAAATAGGCCACACACGGTTCCCCATTGTATTTGGCGGAAACCGCCTCAAAAATTGGTTTTACATGTTGGTAGGCCTCCCGATTACCACCAGGCATAATACTAGGACCTTTTCTAGCACCTTTGGCACCGCCAGAAACGCCTGCACCAAAAAAGTTAATCCCTTTTTTGGCCAAATAGGCTTCCCGTCTATCAGTATCGGTATAAAAAGAGTTTCCACCATCTATAATAATATCACCTTTCTCCAAATTAGGCAACAAACCCTCGATTACCATATCTACTACCTTGCCCGCAGGTACCAATAACATTATTTTTCTAGGAGTACTCAGGGCATCAATAAATACTTTGGAATCCTTGGTTGCATTTATTTTTTTGATATCTCCGCCTTCCTCGATCAGGGCATTTACCTTTTCTTCATCTAAGTCATTTCCAAAAGCTGTGAATCCATTATCGGCAACGTTCAAAATAAAATTACGACCCATAACGCCTAATCCAACCAATCCAAAATCATATTTCTGCTCCATAGAGTAAGTTATTTCTAATTATTTATTCTTGGCCCCAAAAATAAACGAAAATATCTATAATCCTTATGATCATATTGTAATCTCATTGGTAAAGCTTATTCTTTTCAATACTTTTATCCCTTTAAATTTATTAAGAACCTATGAAGAAGACAGAAAACCAAATGTTGGTAATCTTTGGGGCATCGGGAGATTTAACTGCCCGTAAATTAGTACCTGCGCTTTTTAATCTATATATAGCTGATCAGTTACCAGAAAACTTTGTTGTTTTAGGGGCTAGTCGTAGTGATATGACGGATACGGAGTTTAGAAATAAAGTGGTTTTGAAAAGCGAGTATCTAAAGGAAAAACTCGAGGGACTAGATGAAAAATGGGTTGCAAAGTTTGCCAATAAATTCTTTTATGAAGATTTAGGGGGTGACTATGATATACATTATGGTAAGCTGCGAACAAGGGTGGGGGATTTAAACAATAAGTTTAGTACAGGTGGTAATATTATGTACTACCTGTCTACACCCCCTACTTTATATGAGACTATTGCAAAAAATTTGGCCGAGGCCGGACTAAGTACTCAAAATAATGGATGGAAACGTTTAATTGTTGAGAAACCCTTTGGCTATAGTTTAGATACTGCTAAAGAACTTAATAAAGGCCTTCAGAATCATTTTACCGAAGGGCAGATATATAGGATTGACCATTATTTGGGTAAGGAAACCGTTCAGAACCTTTTGATAACTCGTTTTGCGAATAGTATTTTTGAACCTTTATGGAACAGAAATTATATTCACCACATAGAAATTACGAATGCAGAAAGTGTTGGTGTAGAAAAACGGGGCGGGTATTACGATAAATCCGGCGCACTACGTGATATGTTTCAAAACCATTTGCTGCAAATAGTCTCTTTAATTGTTATGGAGCCGCCTATTGGCGATCAACCAGAGGAAATACGAAATGAAAAGGTAAAGGCCTTAAAATCGCTTCGTATAATGAAAGATGACAAAACACTACATGATAATACCATTAGGGCGCAATATATGTCCTCTGATATAGATGGAAAAAAAGTAAAGGGCTATAGAGAGGAAGATGGAGTTGATAAAAATTCTACTACAGAGACCTACGCTGCCATTAAATTTTTTGTAGATAACTGGAGATGGAAAGATGTACCTTTTTATGTGAGAACGGCAAAGAGAATGCCTACAAAGGTTACCGAAGTAGTTATTCATTTTAAAACATCACATCATCAAATATTTCAAGATTCTGGAATGCAGAATAAAGATAATAAGTTGATTATACGTATTCAGCCGGATGAAGGAATCCTGATCAAATTTGGGGTTAAAGTACCGGGACAAGGCTTTAAAGTAGAGCGCGCCAATTTGGATTTTTATTACTCAAGTTTAGCAGAAAACCATGTAATGGAAGCCTATGAGCGATTATTGTTGGATGCTATGCAGGGCGATGCAACCTTATATGCACGTGCTGATGAAGTAGAGGCAGCCTGGGAATTTGTAGACCCTATTTTAAACTATTGGAGTAAAAATGATAATGTACGCATGTATGGTTATCCGTCTGGTGTTTGGGGACCTGAAAATGCAGATAATTTAATAGAGGGAATTGGCTCTTGGCGTAACCCAGGACCTAATTTAACAGATGATGACAGCTTCTGTGTTATTTGTTAACGGACAAAATTTATATTGTAATGGAAGTAAATATTTATAAGGATAAACAAGAGGTTGCTCAAGAATTTTCAAAGTATTTGAAAGATTTTGTGGCTGGCAAAGAAGCGGTTCATATGGCATTATCTGGAGGCAGCACACCTAAAATTGTTTTTGATGTTTTGGCCGATTTATATGCCGAAGAAATCAACTGGAATACGATTCATTTGTTTTGGGGCGATGAACGATGCGTACCGCCTACGCACGATGATAGTAATTATAAAATGACGGTGGACCATTTGTTATCAAAAATTAACATTCCCGAAGAAAATATTCATCGTATCAAGGGAGAAAACAAACCAGATTACGAGGCTGAGCGCTACTCACAAGTATTGGAGGAAAAATTGCCCTTAGAAAATTCTATACCGCAATTTGATTTGGTGATATTAGGAATGGGCGATGATGGACATACGGCATCTATTTTTCCACATGAAATAGATTTGTGGAAATCCAACAAAAACTGTGTGGTGGCCATTCATCCAGATTCTGGTCAGAAACGGGTTTCCATAACCGGTAAAATAATAAATAATGCCAAAGAAGTTGCCTTCTTGGTAACAGGTGCCAGTAAGTCTGAAAAAGTAAGAATCATAACCAAAAAAGAACCGGGTTCGGATACATTTCCGGCAAAACTGGTTTCCCCAACATCAAAAAAATTACAGTGGTTTTTAGATGAAGATGCTGCTTCAGAATTAAAATAAACGATTGCTTATGTTAAGCTGATCCGGCAATTTTCCTTGCTCAATTCATCAAGATATTCTAATGGTTCAAAACTAGTGGAATCAAATTTTGTATCTCTTTTTTGAGCTTCTAATTTCCGGTATTTGCTGCGCGCAAACCTTCTTACGCCTTGTTTATCTTTTACCAAAAGACCAGGGATAGCCACGTTCTCGCCATTAACGCTTTTAGCTACCATGGTAAAATAGGAAGAGTTACAATGTTTAATTTCCCCTGTGGTTATATTTTCAGATTCTACACGAACACCAACTACCATTGAGGTGCGCCCAGTAAAGTTAATACTGGCCTTTAAAGTGACCAATTCACCAACCTCAATGGGATTTAGAAAATTCACTCGGTTCACAGACGCCGTAACACAATAACACTGGGAATGTTTTGAGGCACATGCAAAAGCTATCTGGTCCATTAAATTTAATATATGCCCACCATGTACCTTACCACCAAAATTGGAATGGGAAGGAAGCATAAGTTCCGTTATCGCAACTTGTGATTCTTCAACCGTTTTATATTTTCCCATTACTTTCTGAAATGTGGTGATTGTTCCTGTTCTACTTCGGTGATAAAATATTTAGTATCGCCTAGCCAAAAGAAAGTAGCATAGCGTTCCGTATAGCTCACCTTTACATATTGTCCCTGATATTCCTTCAGTTTATTTATAACCTCCTTGTCCTTGTCCAACACAGAAAAGGCAAATATCTGTGCGCCAGATATCCCTTGGCTTATTTCACCTTCCCAAGTCTTTACCAAGACCCCTTTATTGCTTATTTTAATAAGTTCTCCAGAACGTACACCTTCACTGTAGGGTACGTAATAAATAAAAGCATAATAAAGTGCCATTAAGGCGATAATGCCGCCAATAAACAGAAATAGTATTTTTTTCATTTAGAGTTTTAGTTTAGGTTCCTCTTCTTCAAAATCATCGGTTTGTGCTCTTCTTAAAATAGGTTCTGGGATAGATTTTTTGGCTTTGGCCCCCATTTTCTTTAATTTTTCTATACTGGTAATTATATTTCCCCGACCTTCAAAAAGTTTGTTCATAGCGCCTTTGTACTCATCTTTGGCGTCATCCATCTTTTTGCCAACTTTGGTAAGGTCACCTACAAAACCTTCGAACTTATCATATAAAGCACCAGCTTGTCTGGCAATTTCAATGGCATTACGTTGCTGTTTTTCGTTGTTCCACATACTATCAATGGTACGTAAGGTGGCCAAAAGGGTAGAAGGGGTAACAATTACGATGTTCTGCTCAAAAGCTTTGTTATATAATGAATTGTCATTATTGATAGCAATAGCAAATGCGGGTTCTATAGGAACAAACATCAAAACAAAATCTGGACTTTCCATCTCATAGAGGTCCTCATATTTTTTTGCCGACAATTGGTCTACATGCCTACGAAGTGAATTGATATGGTCTTTTAAGAATTTCTCCCGCAACTCATCCTCGGCATTTACATAGCGCTCATAATCAGTCAGGGAAACCTTGGAATCCACAATCATTTTTTTGCCGTCAGGTAGGTTAATGATAACGTCGGGCAAGACCCTAGAACCGTCTTCCCTGGTAAAACTTTGTTGTACGGTATATTCCCTATCTTTTTCTAGTCCGGATTTCTCCAAAACCCGTTCAAGCACCAATTCTCCCCAATTACCCTGCATTTTACTATCTCCTTTTAAGGCCTTGGTAAGGTTTTCTGCCTCTTGGGTTATTTTTAAATTCTGGGTTTGCAGATTTAACAACTGCTCTTTTAAAGCGGAATGTATACTGATATTTTCTTTTTGGCTTTCCTCTACTTTTTTCTCGAACAGCTGAATCTTTTCGTTCAATGGAGTAAGAATGTTCTTTATATTTTTCTCGTTTCGTTCTGTGAACTTTAGGCTCTTCTCCTCAAGTATCTTATTGGCCAGATTTTCAAATTCTTTGGTGAATTTTTCCTGTAGCTGTTCAACCTCTGCTTTTTGTTCTTTGTTTTTAGTGTGCAGGTTCTCCAAATCTGCCTGATATCTTACGATTTGATTGCCGAGCTGCTCTTTTTCCGAGCGCAATTCTGCTTTTTCGTTTTCAATGGCTAGCGTTTTCTTTTCGAGTGCTGTTTTGGCCAATTCCAGCTGGCGGTTTTCTTCTTCTAATGTACTCTGGCTAGATTTTGTTTTTAGTTGCCGGATATAATTCCCGAGAAAAAAACCTATACCGAGACAGAAAATACTAATGATTATATAAATTATAATATCGTTCATAATACTATAGAATTCTTAAGCAAACTACCACGAAGCATTCAAAAGGAAAATTATAAATTTCGATGCAAATAAAGCGGTGTTTCAAACTAAAATATAAAGTAAAGATACATGTTACTTCTGAATACGGAAAGTACCAGTGGTGTTATCAAAGGTTACGGTATCGGACGGAAACAGCTCTTCAAAAGCATTGTTTTCAATAAGTTTACAGGGTTGGTCAAAGGCATTTTTTCGCCCATCTAAAATTAACATTTTATCACATAGTTGTATGGCCATATCAATTTCATGACTGGTAAATACAATGGTTTTTTCTGTTTCATGAGCAATAAAACGGAGTAATTTAAGGAGTTGAACTTTATGGTAAAGATCTAAATGTGTTGTGGGTTCATCCAATAGAATAATGCCGGTATCTTGAGCCAATGCCCTAGCGATAAGAACACGTTGTAATTGGCCATCACTAAGTTCATAGCACTTTCTTGTTTTAAGGTTATGCAAATCCAACAAGTCTATAACTTCCTTAATTTTATTTTTATCCTGTTTGGATAAACTGCCAAACCAATTGGTATAGGGTTGCCTGCCAAGTGAAATTAGCTCATAAACTGTCATGTTCTTTGTAGCTAAAGGTTCAGTCAGAACAACGCTGACTGCCGAAGCCAGTTCCAGTTCCGTATAGTCTTCCAACTCCTTTCCCAATATTTGTATACTACCGGATACTTTGGGTTGAAAATTAGCAAGTGTCCGTAATAATGTTGACTTACCTGCACCATTTATGCCAACTATAGCCGTTAGCTCCCCTCGTTTCAGTTCTATAGTAATAGTTGAGCAGACAGGAATGGACTTATAGCCAATACTTAAATCAGTTGTCTTTAGGACGATATGTTTTTTTTTTTGATTGATAATCTATTCTTAAAATACAATATTTCTTTTTCTAATAATTAGCCAAATAACCACTGGTGCCCCAATTAAACTCGTAATAGCATTAATCGGAAGAACGTGTATGGAACCCGGCAATTGGGCTACCAAATCACATAGCAATAAGATAATGGCGCCATTAATTAGTACGGCAGGAAGTATTATTTTGTGATCGGTGGTATTAAAAAGTTGTCTTGTTACATGTGGTACCGCTAGACCTATAAAAGCAATGGGGCCTGCAAAAGCAGTAATGCTACCTGCCAATATACCTGTTGCCAAAATAATAGTATACCGTGATTTTTTTAGGTTGACACCCATACTTTTAGCATAATTCTCACCAATAAGATATCCATTTAATGATTTAATAGAATTTACACTCAGTACTACACCTAAGATTACTGTGGTCATTAAAATATAAATTTGATTCCAGCTTAAGTCACCCAAGCTTCCAAAAGTCCAAAAAACATACTGTTGTAGTTCTTCGGCTTTGGCAAAATAAGATAGCACACTAACAATAGCTGCAGTAAGACTACCGAACATAAGCCCTATTATTAAAAGCGACATGGTATCTTTTATCTTAATGGCAACTCCAATTACCACTAAAAGTACAAGAAAACTCCCTAAGCTAGACGCTATGGCCAAACCAAGATGGTTGCCAAAACTTAGTGTTGTAATACCTGAAAACAAAGACAGTCCCATAATCCATAAAGCAGCCCCTAAACTAGCCCCAGAACTAATACCTAATACAAAAGGACCCGCCAATGGATTTCTGAACAGGGTTTGCATCAAGAGACCACATAGCGCCAATCCACTACCGGCTAAAATAGCGGTAATAGCTTTTGGTATACGGTAGTTCCAAATAATATACTCTAATGAAGTGTTGGAAACGTCTTGACCAAAAATCACATAAAATGTATCGTTAAATGCTATGCTAACCGAGCCTAGACTTAGGTTGATAACAAATAATACCAGCAACAGAAGTACCAATACTATAAACGTGGAAAGTCGTGATGCTGTATTTTTCAATTACTGTAAGGGATTAAAAAAGTAGGGTTCATGTTCCGGTACAATTTCCGGGTGCAAAATATGAACGAGGTCCTTTAATACCAAATCTGGTCTTTGGGGAGCCAATTCATAATATAAAACACCGCCTGTATTGCCTAGAGTATTTGAAAATGTATACACTTCTTTATTTTTAAAAGGCGCAAATTGTTTGTAATGTGAACTTGTCTTAGTCATACCTTCATAGGAAATGAATTGCGCTGGGGAAATCCAATAATCGGCATCCTTGGCCTTTTGTAATACGTGTTCCCAACTTAAGGATAAACTACCGGTTTCGTTGTTATCCTCCCAAAGGTAATCTGCATGCGCATCCTTTATAAATTGGGCTGCCCAACTATTGCCACCAGGCAAATACCAGACATCTTTGTATAGGGCACCACTCATTACGGTTGGTTTTGCCTTTGCTGAACTCGCCATTTTTTTTATGTTGTTATAGGAGGCTTCTATATTGGCAAAAATAGTATCGGCCTCAATCTCCTTTTGAAAAAAAGGGGCAAAAAACTTAATCCATTCTGCTTTTCCCAAAGGGGTAGTTTCCGTCCAATCACCATTATATACCACAGGAATATTGGAACGTTTTAAGGTTTCATAAATCGGATTTTGTCCATCGACCCCAAATCCGACCAATACATCTGGTTGTAACGCTATGGTAAGTTCTGTGTTTAGGGTTTCATTGCTGCCAATATCTTGGATTTTCCCTTGTTCAATATAGTCCCTTGCTTTTTTGGAAGATATATACTTGGTATCTGGAAAGCCGGTAAGTTTGTCTAAAACACCAAGAGCCTCCAAAGCTGGAATATGCGTTGTAGAAGTAACCACAATAGATGCTACTGGCGTTGCAACAACTGCATCAAAATCATGCTTATTTATGGATGTTGTTGCCATTTTTTCCTTGGGCATTAAAGCATATGTAAAAGACGATGTTGCATTGGGCCAAGGTGAGTTAATATGGATAAGAGTGATGTCTTCTGAAGTTTTTTCTAAAGAGAAACCAGTTGCATGTCGTAAATCAATTGTTTGTGTTGCAATTGTATCCGGTATGTCTTCTTTGCTTTTTTGCCTACAACCCAATACTTGAGTAACTAGGGTTAAGCAAAATATGTATTTTAAAAAAGTAAGGGAGCTTACCGGAATAAATAAGTTAGATTGATTTTTCACTCGTATCCTTCTTTATCTTAATGGTGCAAGGTAACAAAAGTCACATTTCTTTAGCGGTGATGTTTTTACTTTTGGTAAAAATCTTTGTAGATGCGTAACGATTCCAATATCTTGATTTATAGTATTGCTGCTATTATTATTTTACATTTTATTGTCGGTTTTGTTTGGTTGATACTTAAACTCAACAAGAAAAAAGATAAATAGTTTACAAATAGTTATATTTTTGCTGTGAATTCTGGTTTGTTATGGACTTAGTCTATATCAATTAAAAGGGAATCTGGTGTAAATCCAGAACTGTTCCCGCAACTGTAAGCTTAGCCAAAGCATTTTTTTTGTGTTGGTGGCTATCATTTTCTTCAAATACCACTGTTCTCTAGAACGGGAAGGTCAATGATAGTACGTGAGTCAGGAGACCTGCCTAGTTCAAACAACTATTGTTAAACTTTCGGGATAAAGGTTTACGTATGGGTACAGACATACTATTCGCTCGGACTAGAGAATAAAAAATGAACAAAAAGCTTATTGGCTTTGGTGTGCTGGTATTGCTAGGCACTAAAATGAATGCACAGTCTTTAGAATTAAAAAAGGGCGCTGTGAAAAGCGATTCCATTAATCTTCAAAAATTGGATGAAGTAGTGGTTAGTGATTCCCGCTTTGAATTAAAGAGGGAAAATTCGGGTAAAACAGTGATTCGGATTCCAGCCCAAGAGCTGGAAAAATATCAAGGAAGGTCTTTGGCTGCAGTCATTAATAGCAAAAGTGGTATTGAAATCAATGGAGCTAGAAGTTATGCTGGGCAAAATGTTTCGGTTTTTGTAAGAGGTGGAAATAATAGACAGGTATTAGTCTTGATTGATGGTATACAAGTATCCGATCCATCTAATGTAAATGCGGAATTTGATTTGCGCATGTTGAACATTTCCCAGATTGAAAGTGTAGAAATTCTTAAAGGAGCTGCTAGTACCTTATATGGTAATTCTGCCGCAACAGCAGTTATCAATATAACTACCAAAAAAGCGAAACACGAGGGTGTTTCATTACAGGTTAATAGTAGTATGGGCACAAATCAACCCCAAAACAATCAAAACTATAGCATTTCTGATTTTTCAAATACTTTTCAGCTCACGGCCAAGGAAGATAAATTAAGTGTTTTAATTTCTGGGGGGCATCAATATTCAGATGGGCTATCTGCGGCCATAGGTAAGGAGCCCGATGTATTTTCAAGAATAGATGGAAATTTAAAATTGGGATATCAATTCTCGGATAGATTCAATCTAGATATTGGAAGTTACTATCATAAAATAAAAAGTGATATTGACAATGGATTTCCTATTGCCGATGCCAATTTTAAATTTAGCAGTGAAAATTCAAGATTTACTTTAGCCTCAACGTATACATACAAAAACGGAAGTATTGCAGTAAACTCAGCTTACAATAAGATAGATAGAGCCTTTGTTTCTAGTTTTCCATCTACGTATAATTCTAAATCTGTGGTTTTTGATGTGTTTAATAAATATACGTTTAACGATAAAATCTACACCATAGTTGGAGTCAACATGATTGATCATGTCACCACGTTTACAGTATCCGAAAACACCAATTCATTAGACCCATATGTAAATGCTGTTTTTGTAAGCGCCACTGGAGTAAATTTAAATATTGGAGCACGCTTTAATAACCATAGCGACTATGGTAGCCACTTAATTTATAATTTGAACCCTTCATATCTAATTAAATCAAAAAAGGGCTATGTAAAGATTCTAGGTTCTTATGCTACTTCGTTCATTGCGCCTAACTTGTCTCAGTTATATGGTCCGTTTGGTGCAAATGCAACATTAAAACCTGAGACAAATACTACTATTGAGTCTGGTATGGAATTTAGACCTTCGAATAAATTTAGGTTAAGTGCGGTGTATTTTAATAGGGTAGAGGAGGATAGGATTTCTTATGTTACCATTGACCCAGAAACGTTTGAAAGTCAATACAGAAATTTGCCGGACAAAGTAGCGTTCAACGGATTTGAGTTTGAATTACGTGCCATGCCATTAAAAAACATGGAAGTAACGGCAAATTACACGTTCACCGGTGCAAAGAATGGTTTGGCATTGCGAATACCAAAAAACAAAGTTAATGGTTCTTTAGGCTATTCTTTTACCCAGAAAACGTATGTTTCGGTTGCAGTTCAATATGTTTCCGAAAGGACCGATACCGATTTTACTACTTTTAGCAATTTGGATTTACAACCATTTACACTTGTAGATATTTATATTAAACACAGGGTTAGTACCAAATTCAATCTTTTTGCTTCGGTTAGCAATATTTTAAATGAGGATTATCAAGAATTGGTAGATTATACAACGTTGGGTAGAAATATAAGGGTAGGTTTCATATTAAGTTTATAAATAAAAAAGAGCGGCCTAAAAGCCGCTCTTTTTTATTTATATGGTATACTTTTAATACATAGAAATGGTTGTATTATAAACCGTATCGTCTATCATTTTATCTTTAAACGGACTAAACATTTTAGAACTACTTAGTAATTCTATAGGATGTTTAACCGTAAAGTCCCTTTTACCTGTAGCACCGGTTATGTCTTGTATAGCCCTTGCTAAAAGTGGCTCGTCCAGATCACCAATAATTCCAAGATTACCGTAGTCTTCTTTTAGCGCTATATCCGGAACCAACCCACTGGTAAAATCAGAGAAGCCTTCTGCATTCTCGTTTCTACCCAACAAGGGCTGAATGGCCCATTGGTTATCAGGATTTATATTATTTGTTCTAGAAGGGGTATATAAATAGGAATTATCACGATCGTCTACCAAAGTGGTGGAAAATTCATTTTTACCCCTAGTTACGTCCCCAATTTGAATTACATCAATATAAGGTTCTAAACTGTTTATTAATAATTCACTGGCAGATGCGGAACTTGCAGAAGTAAGTACGTATAATTTGTTTAATCCCAAACTGTTTATGTTTCTGTCGCCCACTTTATCCGTAAAGTATACTTCTAACTGACTGTCGGAAAATTCAGCTTGGATTTTATCATTGTACCTTTTACGTAAGAATAAGTTAGATGTATTGGTATCATAAATCATACTCGCCAGTAACCTAGTAGTATTTACCGAACCACCGGGATTATATCTTAAATCGATAATAAATTCGGTTACACCAGAATTTTTTAAAGCAGTAATCGCATCATATAGGTCATCATCATATTCATTAGTAAATTGATTATACATGAGATAGCCAATTTGTATACCGTTTATTTCAAATGACTTAGATAAAAAAACAGGGTTTTCTGCTAAACCTTCCTGTTTGGTAAGGCTTATTTCAACATCATTTTGAACCACATCGTTGTTTACAAAATCTGCCATGTTTAAAATATAGGTGTCATTATCCCCAAATAACAAAGAAATATAATTATTGATGGTAAGGGTTTGACCGTCTACGCCAGTAAATAAATCTCCACGTTTAATATCTTTGTTTGAAGCATCTGAATTTGGAACAATGTAACGAACAAATCCAAAGACTTCTTCACTGTTACTTTTACGGACCAATCCAAATTCTAGGCCATTACTTTTAGAAATACCTGCTAATGATTGCGTCAATACTCTATAATCTTCATTGTAAAAACTAAACCTATCCTCGATAAACAGTAGTTTATCATCAAAAAAAGTACCTGGATCATTTTCAGAAGCTAAGAAAGCTGTGTAGGTTTCCGAGTCTTGAAATCTGTCATCTGCCAAGTCGGTAACATCAGCTTGCCAGAAATACCAAAAATTCATGGCCTTCCACATAAAATCTTGTGTTTGTACTGCATCGGAGTTTGGATTAATAGTACCAGGAATGTCTAAATCATTATCCTTTGAACAAGATAGTAGTGATAGGAAAACAAAAATGGGGATTAGTTTTTTCATTTATGAAAAATATATAGAGGTGATTTACTTATTATTCTGTATCGATTTTTTTGAAGAAATAGATGTTTGATTTAAGATAAGAGCTGTATTTTTTGGATCAACTAGTTTAGAACTAGATATAAGTGAAGGTGGATATAAAACCTCAAAACTAGTTTTAGCGCTTACCCCGGTAATTTCTTGTATCGCCCTTGCTAAAAGCGGTTCATTCTGATCTCCTAAAGTACCAAGATTGGTAATATCTTCATTTAATTCTATATCTGGTAAAAGCCCGTCCGCGTAATCCGAAAATCCTGCACTATTTTCCACCCTACTTACAATAGGCTGTAAGCCCCATTGGTTGTCTGGGTTAATTTGACCTTCCCTATCTGGGTCATAAAAATTGCCGTTTTCAAAATCGTCCACAAAGGTTATGGAACCTTGATTTTTGCCTACGGTAGTGGTACCAATATGAACAACATCTAGATAAGGTTCTAACCCTACCATAACCAATTCACTAGCAGATGCGGAAGCTTCAGTTGCCAATATATATACTTGGTTTAAATTAAGGGAATTTAGAGCGGCATTCATTCCTCCGTTTGCGGTACCGGTGGTACCAACGAAATTATTATCAAGCTCACCAGTTTCAAATTGCGCCTCTATCTTTGAATTATAGGTGGTTTTGAAGAATAATTGATCCGTGTTAGGGCCATAGATTAGACTGGCTAAAATACTAGCGGTTGTGCCACGACCGCCAGGATTATACCTTAAATCTAAGACTAAATCTGTTATGTTCTGACTTTTAAAATTAGCAAATACAGCGTTTAATTCATCTCCTGAATCCAAGGTGAAAAAATTGTACATTAAATATCCAATTCTTTTATCACCAATAGTCAAAACAGTGTTTACATGTATTGGATCTTCTACTAATGCCTCTTCCTTTGTTAAGGTTACTTCCTTATTAATAGGGGTTATGGTATTATCCACTATCTCCGCCATATCAAGAGTATAAGTGTCAGCATCACCAAATAACAAATCGATATAATTATTTCTATTAAGCCTTGTGCCGTTTACGCCAATAAATACATCTCCTCTTTTGATGTCCTTAGAAGATGCATCAGAATTTTTAATGACATATTCAACATACCCAAATATATCATCGCTATCTCCAATAAGGGATAATCCAAATTCTAGCCCGTTCGATTTACTAATTCCTGCTATTGAATTTGTCAAATCCTTATAATTTTCACTCCAAAACGTAAATCGGTCTTCTGAAAAAAGAAGTTTATCGTTAATGAAACCTTCTGGATCTGGGTTTTCTGTTAAAAACTCAACATATTCTGATTCTGTTGAAAAACGGCTATCCGCTAAATCAGGTACACTCTCTTGCCAAAAATAATAAGCATTTAAAGTTTGCCACATGAAGTTTTGTACGGTAACATCAACTTCCTCAATAACCTCCTCCTCAATTACTTCTTCCACTATTTCCTCTTCTAATACAGGTGTATCATCTTTTTTATTGCATGAGGAAATAAAAACTCCAAGGAATAGGAGCAATAACAAATAGTCTTTCATAGTTTTTCTTTTATTAATAGCAATTCTTTGTATACCAACAATTATACCATTATTTAGTAATTAGTCGTGTTTATGTTTTATTCTGTTTATAGATACGTAAAAGATATACGTTAGGATGTTAAATTTACTAATGGAAGCAGATAAAAAAAATTATTTGTAACAAAATTCGTTGAATATCGTCTTCCTTGTGTAGACCTCTTAAAAGGTTTCAGAACAACTAAACCAATAATGAAGCAAGCTGAATTTCTAAATATAGTAATGCCTTTTAAGGATAAGCTTTACCGATTAGCAAAACGTTTATTGGTATCAAGTGAAGAAGCAGAGGATGCTACACAGGAAATTCTCTTGAAATTGTGGTCTAAAAAGAAGGCAATGTCAGGTTATACTAATGTAGAGGCCTTTGCAATGACGATGACCAAGAATTTTTGTTTGGACAGATTAAAGTCAAAACAGGCAGGTAACCTAAAATTGGTTCATAGTAATTATACGGATGATAATTCATCTTTACAACATCAAGTTGAAGCCAGGGACAGTATAAGCTGGGTTGAAAAAATAATGGAAGAACTGCCAGAACAGCAAAAGATGGTCTTGCAATTACGGGATGTAGAACAGTATGATTATGAAGAAATAGAAAAGTTATTGGACATGAAACAAACGGCCATAAGAGTGGCCCTTTCAAGAGCCAGAAAAACAGTTAGAGAAAAATTAATGCAAAAACATAGTTATGGAATTGGATAACATAGAAAAATTATTGGAAAAGTACTTTGAGGCGACCACTACGGTAGCTGAGGAAGAAACACTTAGGGATTATTTTTCAAAAGAAAGTGTAGCGACACATCTAGAACAGTATGCCCCAATGTTCCAGTATTTTAACCAAGCAAAGGAAGAGCGTTTTACAAA
>CBFIGW010000066.1:0-15836 GCA_965662155.1 Maribacter sp.
AAGTGTAATGTTTAAATTCTTATTTAGTACTTGGTTTACGTTTAAAAAATCTGATTCAAAAATGAGATAATATTGAATTGGGCTTCCAATTTCTGTCTGCATCTTTTTTAATACACCTTCATATTGCATGTAAATCTTATTAGAAGTTCTATTTGAAAATGATAGGGATATAGCCTATTTTTAGCGATACAAAGATACCTAAAAATGTCGATTCCGCTGTTTAACTCTATTGCTTCTTGGTTGCTTAAAAAGCGCTATCACCAAATAGAGCTTTTTTTAAAATACCCAGAGGAAGTACAGGAAGAAGTGCTGTTGCAACTTGTTGAAATAGCGGAGGATACCGAAATTGGACGTAGGTATGGCTTTGACTCAATTAATAATTATGACACCTTCAAAGAAAGAGTTCCTATCGTTTCTTACGAGGATTTTGAGCCAATAATAGAACGCACCAGAAGAGGGGAACAAAATTTGTTCTGGCCAACATCTGTTAAGTTGTTTGCTAAAAGTAGCGGCACCACCAATGCCAAAAGTAAATTTATTCCGGTAAGTATGGAGGCTTTGGAAGATTGTCATTATAAGTCAGGAAAAGACCTCTTATGTCTTTATTTGAACAATAACGAGAATTCCCAATTATTTACGGGAAAAAGCTTACGTTTGGGAGGTAGTAAGGAAATTTATGAAGATAATGGATCCTATTTTGGAGATCTCTCGGCTATATTAATTGATAATATGCCCCTATGGGCAGAATTTAGCAGTACACCCAGTAGCAAAGTGTCCTTAATGAGCGAATGGGAAAGTAAGCTAAAGGCAATAATAAATGAAAGTGTACAGGAAAATGTTACAAGTTTGGCTGGTGTACCTTCTTGGATGTTGGTGTTATTGAACAAAGTATTAAAGGAAACGGGAAAAGAGCATTTATTTCAAGTCTGGGAAAACTTGGAAGTTTATTTTCACGGGGGTGTAAGTTTTAGCCCATATAAAGAGCAATATAAAGCACTTTTACCTAGGAAGAATTTCAGATATTATGAGATTTATAATGCTTCTGAGGGTTTTTTTGCCATACAGGACCGAAACAATTCCAGTGACTTGTTACTTATGTTGGACTACGGGATTTTCTATGAGTTTATCCCAATGGAAATTTATGGCACAAAAAATCAGGAGGCTATTGCATTATGGGATGTTGAGGTTGGCAAGAATTACGCCATTATTATTACTACCAATTCTGGTCTTTGGCGTTATAAAATTGGGGATACTGTTAGATTTACCTCTAAAAAGCCTTATCGAATTCGTGTTACAGGGCGTACCAAGCACCATATCAATGTTTTTGGCGAGGAGTTGATAATTGAAAATGCCGAAGAGGCTTTAAAAACAGTTTGTGTAAAAGCTGGAGCGGAAATAAAGGATTATACCGCTGGACCTATTTTTATGAAAGGAAATGAAAAAGGGTCGCATGAGTGGATTATAGAATTTAGAAAACCACCCGCAGATATTGATTATTTTACAGAATTTTTAGATAACGCCCTAAAGTCATTGAATTCCGATTACGAGGCCAAACGATATAACAATACTACCTTAAAGATGCCAACAGTGCATATAGCGCGTAAAAATTTATTTTATGATTGGCTAAAAGTGAATGATAAATTAGGAGGCCAACATAAAATCCCTAGACTTTCCAATAAAAGGGATTATATTGAAGAGCTGCTTCGCATGAATCGTTAAATTATATATCTTACTAGGAAATATAGATTAATAGTGACGGCTATTTTTAACTTCTTAATGATTGCAGGGGTAATTCAAGGCTTTGTTTTTAATATAGCTACATTTTTTTCTCGTAAGAAAATAGAGAATCCAATACTATACCTTAATCTCTTTATTTTATTCCTTTCATTGAACAACCTCCAGTCTTGGTTAAGGGATAAAGGACTTTTACTCGATGAAGATAATTGGGGGCACTTTACTATTCCTTGGTATGTTCTCATTGTACCCATGTTTTACGCTTTTTTGGTTTATTATCTAGAGTTAGAAGTTAAAAACTGGACTTTTTTAAAGTTATCACTGTTCTTATTTGTTTTTGAATTGACAACAAGGTCAATTGTATATTATTTATTTGGAAATGGTAGAATCTCACAAGAATACGTGTTGTTATATGATTCTTTGGAAGATACCGTTACTTTTTCCTATTCACTCTTTTTATTTATTAAAGCAATATTTCTCCTATACAAATACCAGGGGCTATATCCAAAAATTCTTGTGTTTGACGATTTAAAATGGATTAAAAGATTCATGTCCATGGGGGGCTTTGTTTTTGTAGTATGGCTATTATCTATATATTGGAACATTACCGGGATTATACAAAAACCATATAGCTTTTATCCACTACGCCTAAGTTCTTCAATATTAATTTATTGGGTAGGCTATCAAGGTTTTTTTAGATATACAGTGTTAAAAGATAGGATTATATTACGAAAAGCAATTAGAAAGACAACAAAAAATGGTAGCGGACAAAAGGATGAGGTAACAAGCGTCTTCTCAAAAAGTAGAGGGGCAGAAACATTTATAAGTGTAAAAAACTATATTCTAAAAGAGCAGCGGTATTTAGATCCTTATTTTAGCTTGGAAAAGTTGGCAGAAGAACTTAATATGAGTGTAAGTGGTTTGTCCAAAAGTATTAATACATATTCTAATGTTAATTTTTCAGATTTTGTAAACTCTTTCAGAGTCAATAAAGTAAAGGAACTCTTGGCCTCCCAAGAATTTTCCGAATATACCATAGTAGCTATTGGATTGGAATGTGGATTTAATTCTAAATCAACCTTTTATTCTGCCTTCAAGAAAAACACTGGAGTTACACCTGTCCAATATAGAAGTCAACAAGGATAGTGTGTTAAAATGCTGTCCGAATATCTTTAATTTAGATAATTCTGGACATTTCGTTTCTTTCCACCGCTTAGTTTTGAATTGAACATTAAGACGGAAAATTATGAAAGCTAAATTAAAGTTATTAAGCATCCTTTTTTTATTACAATCTTGTTATACATACAAGCAACTGGATACTAACCAGGAAAAGATTGTTGTTGGCCAAAGATATAAATTGAAGCATTTGGATTCTGGAAAGTTTAGGAAGGGAAAGGTTGTTGGTTTAAATGATGGTATATTGACCTTTAAGACTTTTAATGGTGAAATTAGTGAGTTTAGAATTGACGATGTGCAAGAAATTAAAATAGGAAAGTTTGCTTTGGGAAAGACAATTACAATATCAGCAACTACAACGGCAGGTTTCTTCGGGGCTTTGTGGTTGGCTATAAATGGTAACAGGTTGGCACTTGGTTCAATTGATTGGAGTTATTGATTTTGCAAAAGTGCTATTGTATTAATCCTATTCTTACATCTTATAAGAAATTAATCGGTTGACAGAATAATATAGCAGTTCATCCGTTATATGTTTCAGTTAATTTTCTATATCGATAAATTCCTACAAATGAACCATTAAATAATGGAATCTATCTTTAAAGAAAGAAATTAGACAAAATTAAGTCCCCAATAACATTTTAAAAACTACTATTATGGCTGAAAAATTAGTGATTGTATCAGATATGTGGGGCTCCAAAAAAGGGCTCTGGATAACTTCTTATTTAGGGTATTTACAACAATATTTTGATATTACCTTTTATGATAGCCAACAACTTGCCAATTTAGATCTAGCGGTAAATTCAGAGGAAAACGTTCATAATGCATTTGTGAATGGAGGAATTGATACTGCAGTTTCTCATTTATTAAAGAAAGAGAAAACGCCGGCCTATTATTTGGCCTTTAGTACAGGTGGAACAATTGTGTGGAACGCAGCTAAAAAAGGTTTGCCGGTTAAATCTTTTTATGGGGTATCCGCTACTAGAATTAGATTGGAAAACACCAAGCCTAATGTGCCTTTTAATTTATTATATGGTGAAAATGATCAAAATAGGCCAACTGAAATTTGGACAAATAAACTAGATATACATCTAGAGGTAGTACCTAACTTTGGACATACTTTATATTCGGATGAAAAAATAATACGTAAAGTTTGCTTGGCTTTATTGCAACAAGTAACTCAACTATCACCTATAGAAAAAAAGGCCGTATCTTAAGATACTGCCTTTAATTTTTTAACCGTTTCGTAGGATAGCTTTTGCTCGGCATAAGGTTTGGTAACCTTAAATTCTTTCTCTTCACTACTAGGTAATTCAAACATAGCATCCGTAAAAATTGCTTCGCAGAGAGACCGTAAACCTCTTGCGCCCAATTTATATTCTATTGCTTTGGCAACGATATAGTCCAAGGCCTGATCGGTAATGGTGAAACTAATATCATCCATTGCAAACAACTTTTCATATTGTTTAATGATCGCATTCTTGGGTTCAGTTAGTATAGCTCTTAATGTCTTATCATCAAGTGGGTTCATATGTGTTAGCACAGGAAGCCTACCGATGATTTCAGGTATCAATCCAAATTCCTTTAGGTCTTTTGGAATAATATATTGAAGGATATTGGATTCATCCAAATTTTCATCTGCTTTGGAAGCGCTATACCCGACCGCCTGTAAATTTAAGCGTTTGGTTATCGCTCTTTCAATGCCATCAAAAGCCCCGCCTGCAATAAAAAGGATATTCTCCGTATTTACTTCAATGAATTTTTGGTCAGGATGTTTTCTTCCTCCTTTTGGTGGTACATTAACCACAGTGCCTTCCAATAATTTTAGCAAGCCTTGTTGTACACCTTCTCCAGATACATCCCTTGTGATGGATGGATTATCACTCTTACGAGCAATTTTATCTATCTCATCAATAAAAACAATACCTCTTTCCGCCTTTTCCAAATTGTAATCTGCAGCCTGTAATAGCCTGGTCAAAATGCTTTCCACATCCTCACCTACATAACCCGCTTCCGTTAATACGGTTGCGTCAACTATGGCTAAAGGTACATTTAGCATTTTGGCTATGGTTTTTGCCATAAGGGTCTTTCCAGTACCTGTTTGGCCAACCATGATGATGTTACTCTTTTGAATTTCAATATCATCTTCCTTGGAAGTAGGTTGGAGCAATCTTTTGTAGTGATTATAGACAGCAACAGACATTACTTTCTTCGTGCGTTCTTGACCAATAATGTAAGTGTCTAAGAAAGACTTTATTTCTTGAGGCTTTTTAAGAACTAATTCCGAGGAAAGGTCATTGGTTTTGGTTTGTCTGGATTCTTCGGCAACAATACCATGTGCCTGCTCTATGCATCTATCACAAATATGTGCATCCAAACCGGCAATCAGTAGATTGGTTTCCGGTTTTTTTCTACCACAAAAAGAGCATTCTAAATTTTCCTTAGCCATAAACTGTAAAATATCCAAAAGTATAACGTTGTCAAATCACTTTTGGTTCAATAAATATTAAAAAATCTGAAGTTTTAGTCGAAATTACTCTTTTTCCCTTACTAAAATTTCGTCGATCATGCCATATTCTTTGGCTTCGTTTGCCTTCATCCAATAATCGCGATCACTATCTTCATGGACCTTGTCAATGGTTTGTCCAGAATGCTTGGCAATTATTTCGTAAAGCTCTTCTTTTAATTTTAAGATTTCCCTTGCTGTAATTTCAATATCACTCGCTTGGCCTTGGGCACCGCCCATAGGCTGGTGTATCATAACCCTAGAATGGGTAAGTCCGCTACGTTTTCCTTTCTCGCCGGCACATAATAATACCGCTCCCATCGAAGCAGCCATACCAGTACAGATGGTAGCTACATCTGGTTTAATGAACTGCATGGTGTCATAAATACCTAAACCGGCATATACGCTGCCTCCAGGTGAATTTATATATATTTGAATGTCCTTGTTGGCATCGGCGCTTTCTAAAAATAATAACTGTGCCTGTACTATGTTGGCAACTTGGTCATTAATGCCGGTACCCAAAAATATTATTCTATCCATCATTAACCTTGAAAAGACATCCATAGCAATTGCATTTAACTGTCTTTCTTCAATAATATTAGGCGTCATATTCACAGGATACATACTGCTCATGATCTTATCATAGTATGTGCTGCTAATACCTTGGTGGTTTATGGCGTAATTCTTGAACTCTTTTCCGTAATCCATAAATTATTAAATCAATTTTAGTAGTAAAAAAAACGGTGCCAAAAATGTAAATTTCGGCACCGTAAAGATACTTAATTTATTCTTTGGAATTTATCCGTAAACCTCTTTAACGAAGTTTTCATAGGTTACTTCTTTAGTCTTAAGGTTTGCCTTTTCTTTATAAAGGTTCAATAATTTTTGACTCATTAATTGCTCGGACAAGCGTTTTACTTCGTCTTGGTTGCCTAAGACTCTAGCTGCTATATTATCTAACTCTTCTTCCTGAGGGTCTAACTGACCAAATTGTGCCATTTGGGATTTTATAAATCCTTTTGCAAATTCCTTTAATTCATCAAATTGCACTTGAAGGTTGTTGTCGTTAATTACTTTTCCCTCAATTAATTGATAACGTAGGCCTTTTTCTGATTTTTGATACTCTTCATTTGCTTCTTCTTCAGAAAGCTCTTTCTCACCTGTCATCTGTATCCACTTCGTTAAGAATCCTGCGGGTAATTCAAACTTTGTGTTCTCAATGAAGTATTCGGTTACGTCGTTAAGCAACTTTTGGTCTGCTTGTTGTTCAAACTGTTTTTCAGAATCCTCTGCAATACGCTCCCTGAGTTCTTTTTCAGAGGTAATCGAATCTTTGCCAAAAAGTTTGTCAAAAAGTTCTTGGTTTAATTCTGCGGGCTCTCTTTCATTGATTTCTGAAATAGAGAAAGTAACCTCAATGTTTAAATCCTCAGCTTTTTCACGGGCAATTCCTAAAACACTTGATAGCAAATGGTCATCTTTTAAAAGACCTTTTGTTTTTAAGGTAACCGCATCACCAACTTTTTTGCCAACTAAGCTTTCAATGGCTTTTTTGCTCTTTAGCTGGTCCATTTCTAACATAGTTTGGTTTTCTATACCTTCCGCTTCATTAACAAATTTACCAGAAACTTCATCTTTTTTGCTTACCGAATCTTTGCTTACAAGTTTTCCATATTGCTTTTGAATACGCTCTACTTGCTCGGAAATCATCTTCTTATCCGCAACAATCTTGTAATGAGTAATCGCTTTTTTTGTTTTAAGGGGAACTTCAAAATTTGGAGCCAATCCTAATTCAAACTCAAAGGAAAGTTCATCTTGATCCCAATCAAAATCATCTTTTTGCTTAGGCAAAGGATTGCCAAGAACATCTAATTTTTCCTCTGTTAAGTACTTGTTCAAATTGTCTTGTAACAATTTATTGACCTCATCAACCAATACAGCCTTGCCGTATTGTTTTTTAATAAGACCCATGGGTACTTGTCCTTTTCTAAAGCCGGGAATATTGGCTTGCTTTTTATAATCTTTAAGGATGGTTTCTACCTTGTCTTGATAATCATCCTTGGTGATAGCAACTTTAACAACCGCGTTTAAATCGTCTATCTGCTCTTTTGTAATATTCATTCCTTTAGTATCTTATTTGCTTTTTATAAAACGGGATGCAAAATTACAGCATTTTAGGATGTTCAGCAAGTTTTTAAAGTGTTGAATTTCAAAACTTAACTTCTTTTTATTTGTCTTCTTTCAATAGAGAGAATAAAATGGATTGTAAAAGAGACAATAATAGGCTGAAAAGTAATGCCCAACCTAATCCATCTACATTAAAGCCATCTATTAAATTATCCGCCAAGAGAATTATTATGGCGTTTATTATTAGTAAAAAAAGTCCAAAAGTAACAATGGTAACAGGTAGGGTTAGGATAACCAGTATAGGTTTAACTATGAAATTAAGTAAGCTTAAGACAACAGCAACAATAATTGCTGTTACATAAGAGTCTACAGATACGTTTGGTAAGATGTTTGCCAATACCACTACGGCCAAGGCGCTAAGTAATATTCTGATTATTAGTTTCATTGTATTGGATTTTAAGGTTAATACTTGTTTTATGGTTTCTAAATTACGTTTTATTGATTTAGAAAAGCCAAGGATTTCTTCAGAAACTGCGCTGGGTTTTCTGCATGCAGCCAATGGCCCGCATTATCTATTGTGTCTAACTTTGCATTGGGAAAGTGTTTCTTTATATTCTCGAAATCCAATTCTGTAATATATTCTGATTTATTACCTTTCAGAAAAAGTACGGGGCCTTCAAAAGTATCGGTGCTATTAATATTTTCACCTATTTCCTCCATTTTTTCGCTCAAAACGGCCAAATTAAAACGGAATGCAAGCTTTTTATCCGCGTTCCAATACAGGTTTTTTAATAAGAATTGCCTAACCCCAAAATCATTTATGTGCTTTTTTAAAGCAGCATCAGCATCACTTCTAGAGGTTATTTCATTTAAGTTTAAAGCATTTAAACCGGTGATTATTTGATGATGATGGGGCGGGTAATATTTTGGTGCAATATCCGCTATTAGTAATTTGTTCGTTTTTTCTGGAAATGTACAAGCAAATTGCATTGCTGTTTTTCCTCCCATAGAATGACCAATAAGTGCTGTGCTGTCTATATCATGATGTGACAAGTAATTGTTAAGGTCATTTGCAAGTACTTCATAATTGAACGCTTCCGAATGAAAACTTTTACCGTGATTTCTTTGATCTATCAAGTGAACTTGAAAACCCTTTTCGGCATATGAACTTGCTAAAGTTTTCCAATTGTCCGACATGCCTAAAAACCCATGTAAAATACATAGAGGTTTGCCTTCGCCTAAAATTTTTGAATGAAGTATTTGGTTCATTTTAGTTTGTTCAGGTACATATTAATAACATTTTCCAACCCTAAATAAAGAGATTCGCAAATGAGTGCATGACCAATGGATACTTCTAAAAGATGTGGAATATGCTCCTTAAAATACTTAATATTGTCTAAACTTAGGTCGTGTCCGGCATTTATTCCTAATCCAATTTCATTAGCTTTCATAGCTGCTTTTATAAACGGGGCAATAGCTTGTTGTTTGTCTAAAAAATAATTTTTGGCATAGCTTTCCGTATACAATTCTATACGGTCCGCTCCCGTTGCTTTGGCGCCTTCCACCATTGTTGTGTCTGGGTCTACAAATACAGACGTGCGTATACCGGCCTTTTTAAATGTTTTGATAACCTCTTGCAGAAAATCTAAATGTGTAACCGTATCCCAGCCGGCATCGGAAGTTATTGCATCTACTGCATCTGGTACTAAAGTTACCTGTGTAGGTCGGGTTTCGAGGACTAGGTCAATGAATTTAGTGTTTGGGTTGCCTTCAATATTAAATTCAGTAGTAACCATTTTGCTTAGATCACGTGTATCTTGGTATTTAATATGACGCTCATCTGGTCTTGGGTGTACCGTGATGCCTTGCCCGCCAAACCGCTCTATGTCAGAGGCGACTTTTAGTAGATTTGGTACGTTTCCACCTCTGGAATTTCTTAAAGTTGCTATTTTATTTATGTTAACGCTCAATTTTGTCATGATATAACTTGATACATTACTATATAATCAACCCCAAAAATACGAATTAGGCATGCCTTTTGATATTTATAATTACTATTTTGCGTTATAATTAAGCTTATGCAGATTCAAAACCACATAATTACGAATATTCCAGTTTTTCAAGTACAGGATACCTTTGAAAAAGTCTTGGAGTTTTTCAAAGAGAATACTTTTTCTCATGTTGCCGTTTGTGAGAAGGGACGCTACTTAGGTGTTTTTTCTGAAAATGATTTGGATGTAGTGGACAGTAAGGCCAAGATTGATGACTACAGGTATGATCTGGAAGCCTTTTTTGTTCGAAAAGATACGCTTTGGCTGGATTTGCTGGAAGTTTTTGCTAGAAATGAAGCTAATTTGGTACCGATATTGGACGAGAAAGAAGAAGTAATTGGCTATTATGACCTTACGGATATTGTCTCAATATTTATAGACACCCCTTTCTTTACCGACCCTGGCAGTATATTAGTGGTGGCAACTGGTATAAAAGATTATTCATTTAGTGAAATTTCACAAATTGTTGAAAGTAATAATGCTCGTTTTTTAGGTGGATTTATTACGGATATCCAAAATGATGTAGTTCAGGTAACTATTAAAATAAGCACCACTAATTTTAATGAAGTAGTTCAAACTTTTAGACGCTATAACTATCATATCCTTTTTGGTAATAGTGATGACCAGTTTATCGAAGACCTGAAAAACCGTTCCGATTACTTGGATAAGTACTTAAATGTTTAATATGAAAGTTGCCATTTATGGACAAACATATCAGGATGATGCCATTGAATATTTGTTGGAGCTATTAGATGAGCTTAACAAAGAATCCGCGGAAATTTGGATAGAGGAGGAGTTTTATAATTTGTACATTTCTAAGGGCAATACTGCTTCCTTTGCAACATTTACCATGTCTACCGGATTGGATTCTTCATTTGACATGTTTGTAAGTTTTGGTGGCGACGGTACTATTTTAAGAGCTACAACTTTTGTAAAGGATCTAGGAATTCCAATAGTTGGTGTAAATACGGGCCGCCTTGGTTTTTTGTCTACATTTAAGAAAGAAGATGTTAGAAAGGTGGTGCGGGAATTTGTCCTGGGGGCATTTACCATTGTGGAAAGGAGTTTGGTGCAATTAAATACAGAATCCTTAGACGAGGAATTTGGTGATCTTAATTTTGCATTAAATGAGATTACCGTGAGCAGAAAGGATACCACGTCCATGATTACGGTAGAAACTTTCCTAAACAACGAATATCTAACTTCCTATTGGGCTGATGGATTAATTGTATCCACACCTACAGGATCTACCGGTTATTCCTTAAGTTGTGGAGGTCCGGTTATAGTGCCCACGGCCAAATCTTTGGTCTTAACCCCAATAGCTCCGCATAATCTTAATGCACGGCCATTGGTTATTTCAGATGATACCTTGATAAGGTTAAAGGTTTCGGGTAGGGAAGATAATCATTTGGTGTCTCTAGATTCTAGAATAGCTTCTCTAGAAAATGGGCAGGAGATAACTATTAGAAAAGCGCCTTTTACAATTAAAATGATAGAATATACTTCAGAAAGCTTTCTAAAAACCCTAAGGAATAAGTTGTTGTGGGGAGAGGACAAAAGAAATTGAACCTTCCATCAAACAATAAATGACTTCAAAACCTGTTTATCTTTTGAGAACGGAAAATAGTTCTTTTGCGATAAGATTTCAATAAAATAAATTATATGCGGCAAATATTTTTTGGTTTGTTTTTGCTTTTTGGTTTTGCAATTAATGCACAAACTTATGAGGTGGGTGTGTTTGCAGGAGGGGCAAATATGATAGGAGATGTAGGTAGAACCAATTACATTTTGCCTTCTGATATTGCCTTTGGTGGTATTTTTAAATGGAATAAAAGTAAAAGATACGCATGGAGGGGCAGTTTAATGTACGGTCAGTTCACGGCAGATGATACTAAGTCAAGTATGACCTCTAGGCAGCAACGCGGTTATGTTGTGGATAACTCTATTTTAGAAGGCTCGGTAGGATTGGAATTTAATTTTGTAGAATATAACCTGCATAAACTAGGTCCGGCATTTACACCATATTTATATACAGGTGTAACTTATTTTAGATATGATTACAACTACTTTAATGGTGGTGTTTTGACAGATATATCACAAAAAGATGGTTCTTTTGCCGTACCAATGACGGCTGGTTTTAAGTATCGTATCAATCAGTTTCTTATTTTTGGGGCAGAAATTGGAGCTCGGTATACCTTTACGGATAATTTGGATGGCAGTAATCCCGAAGGTTCCAATTTTGAAGAATTTAAATTCGGAAACATTTTCAGCGATGATTGGTACGTTTTTTCCGGGGTTACATTAACGTATACCTTCGGAAGAAAGTTGTGTACCGATTGTTTTGAGTAAAACAACGCATGAACAAAATAGAAGATTTAGATGCTCATAATTTGCCCAAACATTTAGCCATTATAATGGATGGTAATGGTAGATGGGCAAAGCAAAAAGGTAAGTTGAGAGTTTTTGGTCATGAGAATGGCGTTAAAACAGTGAGGTCTACTGTTGAAAACTGTGTTAAAATCGGAATTGAATACCTAACTTTATATACTTTTTCCACTGAAAACTGGAATAGGCCAAAGATAGAAGTACAAACTTTAATGCGCTTATTGGTGTCTTCTCTTAAGAAAGAGCTTCCTTCTTTTAATAAAAACAATATTAAGTTAAATACTATTGGTAATATTGCGGCACTTCCTAAAAATGCGCATGCTGAACTGGTTGATGTAATGGAGAAAACCAAGGATAATCAGGGGATGACTTTGACATTGGCCTTGAGCTATGGTTCTAGGGAGGAACTTACATCAGCTGTAAAAGCAATAGCTGTCAAAGTTAAAAATAATATAATTTCGCCAGAATTTATTGATGAAACCATTATAAATACTCATCTTTACACGCACAATTTGCCAGACGTAGACTTGCTAATCCGTACCAGTGGAGAACATCGGATCAGCAATTTTTTATTATGGCAAATTGCATATGCTGAATTATATTTTATTGATGTATTTTGGCCCGATTTTAAAGAGCATCATTTGGTAGAGGCCATAAAAAATTACCAGAACAGAGAACGAAGATTTGGAAAAACTAGCGAACAACTCACTTAGAGATATGACAAGGTTCATATCCTGGAACCAATTACTATTCACATTATTACTTCTTTTAGCAACCAAAGCCGTAGCTCAGGAGATTTCCTATGAAAATGGCACAAATTATATTTTAGGAGGCTTAGAGGTAACTGGTTTACAAAGCTATAACGAGCAAACCGTTAAAACATATACGGGTTTGAGGGTAGGGCAACCCATTACCTTGCCAGGTGAGGAGATTAGTGCCGTGATTAGCAAATTATGGGGCTTGGAACTTTTTACTTCGATTGATTTTTATATTACGAATATAGAAAATGACAAAGTATTTTTAGAGCTTAATATTATTGAAAGGCCAACGCTTACTAATGTAACTTTTTACGGGGTAAAGGATCGCAAGGTAGATGAGTTGATAAAGGATACCGATCTTAAGAAAGGTAAAAAAATTACAGAGAGTCTTATCTCAAATACGAAAAACTATTTAGCCAATAAATATAAGAAACAAGGTTATTTGAATACTACCGTAAATATTGCTACCGCAGTTGATACTTCGGAGACTAATGCACGGAGTATGGTCGTCAATATTAAGAAAGGTGACAAAGTTAAGATTAAGGATATTGTGTTTGAGGGAAATGAACAGTTGTCCGATAAAAAATTAAGAAAAGCACTAAAGAGTACCAAAAAGAAAAAATTTGGTCGTTTCTGGAAAAAATCCAAATACATTGCTAAGGACTACGAGGAAGATTTAGGTTTGTTAATAGATAAGTATGCCGAAAACGGTTATAGGGACGCCCGTGTAATTTCCGATACTTTAGTAAAGTTAGATGAGAACAATATTCAATTAAACATTAAAGTAGAAGAGGGAAACAAGTATTACTTTGGAGATATAGATTTTGTAGGAAATACCGTTTATACAGACCGCCAATTAAGTCAGGTTTTGGGCATTAAAAAGGGAGCAACTTATAATGGTGTCCTTTTAAGGGAAAGAATTGCCGATAATTCCAAACCAGATCCTAACGACGTTACCAGTCTTTACCAAAATAACGGATACTTATTTTCTACTATAAACCCGGTTGAGGTTTCTGCAGCAAATGATACCATAAATTTTGAGATAAGAATTATTGAAGGTAAGGAAACTTTTCTTGATCATGTTACGGTAAACGGTAACGATAAAACTAATGATCATGTTATTTTTAGGGAGTTAAGAACTAGACCCGGACAAAAATATAATAAGTCCGATATTATTAGAAGTATTCGCGAATTGGGTCAGTTGGGCTTTTTTGATGCGGAACAGATTACACCAGATGTTTTAAACGCCAATCCAAATGAAGGTACTGTAGATTTAGCCTGGAACTTGGTTGAGTCGGGATCTAGCCAGATAGAATTACAAGGAGGTTATGGTGGTGGCGGCTTTATAGGAACATTAGGATTGTCATTTAGTAACTTCTCCATACAAAATTTGTTTAAGGGAGAGGCTTATAAGCCCGTTCCTATGGGCGACGGTCAAACATTTGCTTTAAGATTACAGGCAAGTAGAACCTTTAGGGTGTATAGCCTTAATTTCTCCGAACCTTGGTTGGGTGGTAAAAAACCGGTGCGTTTTAATTTGAACATGTCTAGAACACAGCAGTTTGCGGCTTCCTTCGGCTCTAGGGGTATAGATGTTGATAAAGACAGGCAATTTTCAATTACGGGAGTTAGTGTAGGTTTGGCTAAGCGAGTACAATGGCCAGATGATTTCTTTACCATTTCCCACTCATTGGGTTACCAATTATACGACTTTAGAAATTATAATATTGGGTTGTTTAATTTTGGTAACGGTAAGGCCAATTCCTTGGCATATACCTTAGGAATTTCTAGAAACGCCACACAAGGGGGGCGTATTTTTCCTAGGGGAGGTTCTAATTTTGAGATAACGGCTAAATTCACGCCACCATATTCATTGTTTAGTAATAAAGATTTTGCTGCATTGCGAGATAGAAGTGAAGAGTTGACAACGAAAGGTTTAACAGAGACTTTAACAGCTTCAGAAACCGCGGAACTAGAAAATACAGATCAAGAGCGTTTCAGATTATTGGAGTATTATAAAATTAAGTTTAAAGGAGACTGGTACACTACCCTTGTTGATAAACTAGTATTAAGAACCAATGCAGAATTTGGGTTTTTGGGAAATTATAATAGTGATATTGGCGATGTGCCGTTTGAACGTTTCTTTGTAGGGGGAGATGGTCTCGGAAACTTTACCTTAGATGGTCGGGATGTTGTACAGTTGAGGGGTTATGATAATCAATCTTTAACACCTTTAGACCCTATAACCGGTCAACAGGAAGGAGGATTGGTATACAATAAGTTCTCTATGGAGCTAAGATACCCACTTACCTTAAAGCCATCTGCATCTATATATGGTCTAGCATTTTTAGAAGGTGGTAATGCTTTCAACAATTTTCAGGAATTTAATCCGTTTCAATTAAAACGATCGGCCGGTGTGGGGCTTCGCATTTTTATGCCAGCGTTTGGTTTATTGGGAATAGACTTTGGTTACGGATTTGATGAGGATTTAAGACCACAATCTATTGGTAATGGTCCAAGTGGTTGGCAAACGCACTTCATAATTGGTCAACAGTTTTAATTTATGTTTGGAATTTTATAATTGTGTATTATGCTAATTCGTTCATTTTAAAAGATTTAGTAATTTTGGCACGATATTTTCTATACTGTTAAACGTTATCAAAAATGAAGTCAAAAACAAAAGTTCTTTTAGTCCTTATTGCCATAACAATCAGCTTTAGTGCATTTGCACAACGAGGCGTAAGAATTGCTTATGTGGATATGGAGTACATATTGGAAAATGTAGAGGAGTATAGGGAGGCCAGTTCTCAATTAGAGACGAAGGTGCAAAAATGGAAAGTAGAGATTGAGCAACGCCAAAGCGGTATTGAGCAAATGCGAAAAGATTTAATGGCCGAAAAAGTATTGTTGACGCCAGAATTGATTGCAGAGCGTGAGGAGGAGATTCAAATCCTTGAAAAGGAAATGATAGAGTACCAGCAGGATAGATTTGGTCCCCAAGGTGATTTGGTTTTGCAGAAAAGAAGATTGATACAGCCTATACAGGATCAAGTTTTTAATGAAGTACAAAAACTGGGTGCAAATAAAAAGTATGATTTTATT
>CBFIGW010000067.1:0-15831 GCA_965662155.1 Maribacter sp.
TCTTGCTGATATCTGCATTAAAGGTTGATGCAATTGCGGTGGGAGCAGGATGTGGAGGTAGGTAACCATGTGTTACGGAAAGCGAGGCGAGCATGGGCAAACCTACATATAGCAAGGGAAGTCCTGTTGCCGCTGCAATCGTAAACACCAAGGGCACCAATATTACAAAACCTACGGAATAAAACATTGGAATTCCAACAATGAAACCAGTTAGTACAACTGCCCATTGAATATTTTTCTTTCCAAATTTGTCTACAAGTTTGGTAGTGATTCTTTGTGCTGCTCCACTGTCGGCCACTAATTTGCCAAGCATTGCCCCTAGACCTAATATTAGCACTAGAAAACCAAGTATGTTCCCTATCCCTTTTTGGATAGAGCTTACAACGGAAATGGGTTCCATTCCTTCGGCAATTCCTACAAATAGGGAGACAAGGATAAAGGCTATAAAACCGTTGAGTTTGAATTTGGCTACTAAAAGGAACAGGAGTAGTATTCCTAGGATTACAATTAAAAGTGGCATTTGTTATTTGGGTTGGTTAATTTATAATTGAACTTTAAATATACCATTAAAAATAAAAGCGTATCCTGTAAAATTAAAGGATACGCTTAGAACAAAACCAAACTAAAAAGGTTATTTGGTATTTTCCGGGGACAGAAATTTATAAATAACGCCTGCGATTATTGCACCAATTATTGGAGCTACTAGAAATAACCATAATTGTTCCAATGCCCAATCTCCCACGAATAAAGCTTGGCTCAAGCTCCTTGCAGGATTTACAGAGGTATTGGTTACCGGTATACTAATTAAGTGTATTAAGGTTAGACAGAAGCCTATGGCCAAACCAGCGAACCCTTTTGGTGCTTTTGAATAGGTTGAACCAAGTATTACAAATAGGAAGATGAAAGTTAGAGCAACCTCTGTTATAAAGGCAGAAGTCATATCATAACCACCAGGAGAGTGTTCACCATACCCATTTGCCGCAAAACCGCCCAACTCAAAACCAACTTTGCCGGAAACGATTACATAAAGAATGGCCGCGCCGGCAATAGCACCCATTAGTTGAGCAATAATGTATAATACCAAGTGCTTACTTTCAAAGCGTCCACCAGCCCAAAGGCCTATGGAGACTGCCGGGTTAAGGTGACATCCTGAAATATGCCCTATGGCATAAGCCATGGTAATAACGGTTAGACCAAACGCTAGGGAAACGCCAACAAATCCAATTCCTAATTCAGGAAATCCTGCCGCCAAAACAGCACTGCCACAACCACCAAGTACTAGCCAGAGTGTGCCAATAAATTCTGCAACTAATTTTTTCATAATTATGTTTTTAGGTTATAATCATATTAGAAACGATACTATAGCATAAGTCACAATAAATTTCTCATTTAGGGTTGGGTTTACTAAAAAAAAGTCATTTATTTTAAATACTTCTTAATATAAACCTTGTAATTGTTGGCAATCTTTAACTAATCTTTTAATTTTTCCATATAAAGGATGAGGTATTAACTTATTTGATAATTTTAAAGAAGCTATAAATTAGAAGGGCAAAACAGAGTGTTTGCTACAGTAAAATCAATAAGATGGACAAAAGACAGTTTTTAGGACAAGTAGGCAAGGCGGCATTGATAACCCCATTTTTATCTTATACCCTTTCTGGGCATGAAACAGCTATTTTGAAACCATATGCAGAATCTACCGATGATGATTTTTGGCTGCGCATTAGGGAGGACTATCTTTTGAAACCGGATTATATCAATCTAGAAAATGGGTATTATAATTTTATTCCAGTTCCCACTATGAACAAATATATTGATCATTTAAAAATGGTTAATTATGAAGCGTCGTATTATATGAGGACCGTGCAATGGGAGAACAAGGCAAAAGTTAGGGACCGTCTTTCCCTTTTAGTTGGTAGTAGCCCAGAAGAACTCATTATTACTCGAAATACCACAGAATCACTTGATTTAATAATCGGGGGCTATCCTTGGCAAAAGGGTGATGAAGCCATCTATGCCGCACAGGATTACGGCGCAATGAAGGATCATTTTGAATTAATGGTAAAAAGGTATGGGATTAAAACCAAAGTTGTGGATGTCCCTAATCATCCAGAATCCGATGAGGAGATAGTAGCGCTTTATGAAAGTGCAATAACCTCGAATACCAAATTAATGATGGTATGCCATATGGTGAACATTACGGGTCATATTCTTCCTGTTCGTAAAATTTGCGATATGGCACATGAATACGGAGTGGAAGTCATGGTTGATGGTGCACACTGTGTTGGTCATATCGATGTGAATATAGCGGAACTTGGATGTGATTATTATGGTAGTAGCCTCCATAAGTGGCTAAGTGTACCCTTGGGCAGCGGCATGTTGTTTGTAGCAAAACCACACATTGCTAAAATTTGGCCGCTTTTTGCTGATTATAGCGATGACATACCTGAAATCAAGCGTCTTAACCATACAGGCACTTTGCCCGTACATACCGATTTGGCCATAAACGATGCCATTGATTATTTGGAAAACATCGGCCTAAAACGAAAAGAAGAAAGGCTCCGTTATTTGCAACGGTATTGGAGCGATGCTGTTAGGAATGTGGAACACATTGTAGTGAATACACCTAAGGAACGGCACCGCAGCTGTGGTATTGCCAATGTGGGCATAGCACACATGAAACCGGCGGACTTGGCCAAAAGCTTATTGGACGAATTCAACATATTTACCGTGGCGATCGATTATGCCAATGTTAAGGGCTGTAGGATTACCCCAAATATTTATACCACCACCAAGGAACTCAATGCATTCGTTATTGCATTGAAGACATTGGCGAAGAGAGTTTAATTTATTTCGGTCGTATCTTTTTTAATCCAAATAAAGGATGAAGCAAGGGAATTTTCAATATTAAAAAATGGTAGATCAACCAACTAAGCCCAAAGGTTCCTAAAATAAGAAGGGTGGCCTTTGGAAATAGGCCCCAAGAAAGATCCATAAGATAATATGCCAAAATAACTGTAATGGTTTGGTGTAAAATGTAAAAAGGGTATACGGCCCTATTAAAATAGGAAAGAGAATTACTTTTATGGTTTAAATATTTGGCGGCATAACCAAAAAGCACCAAAATCCATGACCAAATATTTAAGACCTTAAGTAAGGCTTCGGTAAAATGAACCACATACCCGTCCTCTAGAAATACCCAAATAAAAACTTGACTCAAGAAAGTGAATATCCCTAATGCGAGCGCCTTCGATTTTATTTTGTCCAAACTTTTCCAAAATACAGTACCTGTGGAAATCAAGATAAAACCATAGAAAAATAGCACCAAGCTGAAACTAAAATTAAACCAGTCGTCTATTAAAGCATGGGTGATATCAAAAAAAGGTTCCATAAACGCTTCCAATAAATAAAGCGGAATTACAAACCAATATAGTCCAAAAGGTTTGCTAATGAATTTTTTGATTCCGTTGAGGAAACCGATTTCGTTTTTTCTTAAATATATAAATATGGGTCCCAATAAAAGGGAAAAAATCAATAGATAAGGAAGGAACCAAAGGTGGTGCCAACTAAGATTACCTTCAGGATAAATACCGTCATAGGGTACGGACAAAAAATATTTCAAGTAAGAACCAGTGAATTGGTTGTTTGCCAAGCGTTCAAAATAAACCTGTGGAGGTACAATGAATAGCATTCCAAAAACGAGAGGAATTCCCAAACGCTTAAAACGTTCCCAACTGAACTGCCTAAGACTTCTCTTGGAGAACGCATAATAAGTACCCATACCGGATATTACAAAAAGAATGGGAAGTCTCCATTGGTTTAAAAAAAGCATGGGCCATTTTAACCATTCATAAGTATGGTTGTTCTTTATATGCCATCCCCAAGGGACAAAAAACATACCTACATGATAAAAAATGAGTAATGCAAATACAATAATACGTAACCAATCCAAATCGTACCTTCTTAGGGCTTTCTCCATGATTTTTATTTTTGAGACAAATATCAACCCCCTTGTTTATCGTACAAATTTTCAACTCCCTATTCCTGTCCTGAATTACAATTTTGGAGAAAAAGATTTAATAAAGGCGGAAGGAGAAGTATTGGTATGCTTTTTAAAAGCATTATAAAAAGCAGACTTAGATTTAAATCCTGCCATGGTTCCAATGGCCTCTATGGTAAGATTTGAAAATTTTGGGTCAACCAATTTTTCTTTACAAAAGGCTATTCTTTTTTGATTTATAAAATCATTAAAATTAGAGTGATTTCCCTGATTTACTATTTTTGAAATTTGATTTGGATGTGTGTTCAATATCGATGCCAAATCTTTTAAAGAAGCTTTCTGTTTTTGGAAGTAGTTATTTTTATCTATATAGGATTCGATGACCTCTAGGTTTAAATCAGATTTGGTTAAACTTAATGTTTCGTATTTATCGGCAATCCATGATTTTTGAAAAAATTGAGATTCTGCAAGTAAAACATAAGTGGTGAGAAATGCTAGGAAGCCTTGAAAAATGGCCAGGTAATGGTCGCCGCTATCATCCTCAAAGGAATAGAAAACAAGAAAAATAATAAACAATAACAGGGAAAGAGCAGCTACTGTGTTTCTAGTAAAAATGTACTTTTTGGAAATACTATTTGTCCCGATACTTAACAACCTTGATTTTTCTTTCCAGACAAGATTCAAGGATAAAATTACATAAAATAGAAAACTGAATAGCACTAACCAATCAAAAGTATCCTTGATATAGTGATAACTATAATCAAAAGATTCTCTAACTTTTGCAATAGGTAAATTTGAATAGTACGCTCCTAAATAAGCGTTGTATTTGACCGATAGGGGTGCCAAATAAAATGGAATTTGCGACAGAAAATAACCAATAGGAACAATAAAATGCCACCAATGTTTTCCTAATACCATATTTTGTCTCTTTAAGAAAACATAAATAGAAAAATAGACAGTGGGACCCAATAAAAGCACCAAAGCTTCTGTAGAATCATTAAGAAACAGCATATTTTTAATTATACCAGTATAGCAAAGGTATACATCCAAGAAAATGAGAGCAGAAGCCAACATGGTAACAGCAAACCACGTTACTCCTTGATTGTTTTTTGACCTTATAAGAAGAACAAAACCTAGAAAAAAACTTTGTACCACTCCTAAAAACATAAGGGTAGAAATGAAATTATGTCTTGTGGGAATATTTTCTATAAGTATATCTAAATGGTCCACTGTTATTTTTTTTCTAAATAGTCCACCAATTTTTGAGGCCCTTCCAATAAAATTTTAACCACTTTTAAAATGCCATCTGAAGTAGTGTCTATTTGCCATTTGATCAAAGAAATTTGACCATTTTCTATTTCTAGTCCAGTTATACTTCTAGGATGTACGCAACTACCATCATTAAAGAAAGGAATATCACCTGGTTCTGGAAAACGAGGTCTGTGAGTGTGACCAACAATAGTAATAAGAAGTTTGTTTTGAAGTATCCATCTTTTAATCCTACGTTCTAATTTAATAAGTTCCTTGTAGTTTTTCGCTGGACTGGTAGGGTCCGCAATACCCCATACTTGTAAGGGTTTCCAAAGTACGCGTACTAAAAAACGGCCCCAACGCCAAAAGGTATAGTTCCACCAATCTGCTTGATGGCCATGGGTCAAAAAAATTTCCTGTTGGGTTTTACTATGCTTTAAAATAATAGCTTCATTATAAGTAATACCTTCAAAAAGTTCTTTGTCCGTATCATCAATGGGCTCAAAATAACTGGATAAATGCTTATCTACATAGGCTTTATCTTTGTAGACCATGTCATGGTTGCCCCAAATCATATGAAGGCGTTTCTCCAAATGAAACTTTCTTAAGAGTTTAAAAACATTTTTGTGAGCTTCAAAAATGGGTTCAAAACTCATGTTTTCCCAAAGCTCATCACCATCACCTAGTTCACAATAGTCAAAGCCTTCTTTAAAATAATGGCTCAGGGCATGAAAATAGATATTTCTGTTATTTGCAAAATCGTCGGCAAAACTATTATCCCCCCGGTGACAATCACTAAATAGTATAAATTTTGAGGTGTCATCAAAAGATATGGTTTTAGCATTTTGATAGGCTCTAGAAAGTCTTTTTACAGATGACATGTTGATTGTTTGCATAAATATCCGAAAAAGCCCTTAATCCGGGATATAAACTTTAACAAAAATCTATACTATGTTTTGTAATTTTATATTCAATTGGGAGACTAAGGAAAGTATGTTAAAGGGTAATCAAAAATTAAGACCATTAAAGCACCTCATAAGTTTTGATAAGCTATTATTAAAATATGATGCTTTAAGTAAAGACGACAATTCATATGTTGCGGCAAGGGCAAAGGAGGTTTTAAAAGCGCAGGAACCTTATCCAGAGCTAAGGGAAGGTTTTTGGGATACTTCTTTGTTGACGAAATATAAGGATGTTATCGATGTTGTCTTACAAGATAGTTTTTCACCTGTATTAAGCGAAAATGAAATTAAGGTAGCATCTTTTCCTTATTTTGACTTTTTCTTTGCCTCGTCTAAACGATTTCATCAGATAGTTAAGGATGCAGGTGAAGGTTTTGAACCTCAAATCCGTGACCAAGAAGAAGGGGTTGATTATATCATGGCGTGTACGGTTATCCTAAAGTATCATTATGGATTCAATTTAGATTTTAGCAGACCATATTTTTATGATATTCCCGATGCAAATGGTGTTATGCGCCATTATAGAATATTGTATAATGCTGATTTCATTGATATAATACCCACTGAAAAAAGTAAAAAAATTACACAGGATGATGTTGATGAACTCCTAGAGAATCCTAATGACTTAAAGCTTTGGATGGATAAAATACCACCTGATAGTTTTATTTCTAAAGGCTTTGTCATATCCAATATGTTCGATGTAACTGTAGAACATTCTATATCTGAGATTAAATCGGAATTAATTGCCAGTGATAAAAGAGGCAGTGATAATTTCATGAGCAACTTGCAAGAGACCTTTAAGTCATTTTTTAGATTGCCAGGAATACAGGTTGGTTTTGTAACCTACAATGCCAAAAAAGATCAGTTTGAACCAGTTTATGGTAAAGGAATGGGTAGTTTTATACTAAACGGTGAGGATGCTAAAATTTGTAACAATGCATTATGCCAATATTCTTATGGTAAGCTAATTAAGGAGAGTAGTTATTTTGCAATATCAGATGTTGACAAGAGTTTTGAAAAGTCTGGAGGAATGGACCCATACAAGGGTCTAAAAGAACAGGGTATTAAAAGTGCTGTTTTGGCGCCTATTGCATTTGAAGGGGAATTATTGGGGGTTTTGGAGTTGGTATCTTCTCGTAAAAATGCCTTGAACGGTGTAAATGCAAAAAAGTTAGACGACGTAATGCCGTTTATCGTATCCGCAGTAGTTAGGTCTAAGGTAGAAGAAGAAAATCTAATAGACGCTATTATCCAAAACGAATGTACATCTGTACATTCCTCTGTGTACTGGAAGTTTCAAGAAGAGGCAAAATACTTTATAAAGGACCAATTAGAGGGCAAGCAGCCTTTTTTCAAGGAAATTGTATTTAAGGATGTATATCCACTATATGGGCAAATAGATATTAAAGATTCCTCGAAAGCTCGTAACAAGGCTATTCAACGAGATTTAATGATTCAATTGGCACGAATCAATGAAGTTTTGAATATTGCTTTTGTAAAGAACAAACTTCCAATTTATGAGGAGCTAATCTTTAGGGTAAACAATCACCTTGAAAGTATTACGGAAATGCTTTACACGAATAGTGAACAAGCAATTTTTGACTTTGTAAAGGAAGAGATTATTCCTGTGTTTTCGCATTTAAAAAAGACCGATACAGAATTGGAAAAGCATGTGCTATCCTATGAGTCAAAAATAGATATGGGTACGGAATCCTATTACGACCATAGAAAAAACTACGATGAAAGTGTCACTTTAATCAATAAAAAATTAGCTTCTGTATTGGACAATAAACAGGAGCAAGCACAAGACATGTATCCGCATTATTTTGAACGTTACAAGACAGATGGTGTAGAACACAATATGTACGTAGGTGAAAGTATTTCTGGCAATGACGATTTTAATACTTTGTACTTGAACAATTTAAGATTGTGGCAATTACAGGTCATGTGTGAAATGGAAAACACGCATTACTCACTTAAACCAGAATTACCGGTACCTCTAGACGCAACTTCTCTAATATTGGTGTATAATACATCTTTATCCATAAGGTTTCGAATGGATGAAAAACAATTTGATGTGGATGGTACGTATAATGCACGTTACGAAGTCATAAAAAAAAGAATAGATAAGTCTTATATAAAAGGCACCAATGAGCGATTGACACAAACAGGAAAAATAGCTATTGTATACTCTCAAAAAAAGGATGAGCTGGAATATCTTCGATATATAAAGTTCTTGAAATCTAAAGGGTACTTTACGGATAATGTTGAAATCGTGGAATTGGAAGGCTTGCAAGGTGTTTCTGGTTTAAAGGCCATTCGTGCTGAGTTATTATATAGTACAGATAAAGAGTCCCAGAAAACCTATACCTACGAAGATCTTATGGAAACCCTACAAGAATAGAACTTCTGAGAGAAGTTCAAGCTTTCTTTCAGGCCCGTAAAATTTGAACGCTACGGCAAAGGCAATCACAGATATCACCATGCCTATCATAAAAATGGTATACGTCCAACGCAATAATTTGTACTTTCTATTCAAGACTAATCCTAAGAAATAAAGGTCTTTGGTAAGGGAAGAGTAAATATATTCCTTATCCTTTACCAATTCGTTTATGGCCCATTCATAATCTTGTAGGCTCATTTTATGAAAATTACCAAAGAAAAGTAGGTTTACCTTTTGTTGTTGTACGTCTTCTTTGGTAAACTCCCCACTGGTAACATTAGGTCTTGTAGCCAACACGGCCAATACCATGGATATGATGCTAAATACTACGAATATGATTGTTGGGTAAATGAGATAGGTGTTAGAAGGGTTATCCAATTTTGGAATTAAGTTGGACAATGCCAAGGAGATTATAATAGCATTTACGGACAATAGAATATTTGCTTTGGTATCCGCTATATCACTTAGTGTAATATGGTTTTTTAAGGTAACCCGGAATAAAGTCTGTATACCACGGTCTGGGCTTTCACTTTTATACTTGGCCTTAAGCGCTTCTTTTTTTGCTATAGCTTTTTCCGATTTTTTGTCCTTTATTAGTTTTCGAAGATTTTTATCTTTCCCTGCTTGCCAGTTTTCTTTTGCATAATCTGTATAAAAGCGTTGTTCTGTCCTGAACATTTTAATATTTGCATTTAACCATTCCCTATGGTTATAATCTGCCAAACCCAAAAGTTTAAGCTCTTCCCTGAGTAGCTCAGAAGTTTCTAAATAGCTTTTTTGTGCAAAATGCGAACAGTCGGCATCCCGGATAATTTTTTCCTGTAGTGTTTCGGGTTTTGCAAAACGTTCAGTTGCCATAATATTTCGTAGAACTTTTTTGGTTAATTCTGAATCATAACCTTCATTCTTTAGAAAAGTTTGTGCAATTTGGCAACTTTGTTTTTCATGGTTGTCACTACCTTGTGTATATCCCGTGTCATGAAGCCAAGCAGCAAGTAAAGTAGATTCATTTTCCTCGTCGGTCAAGTCATACGAATTCAATAATTCTTTAGTACTTTTAACAACGCGTTGGGTATGTCTTAAGTTGTGGTATAGGTATTTGGTATCTAATTCTTCAGATAAAAGTTTAGTAACAAATTTTTCAGTTTTCTCTAAAATTTCCGACATACTAATAGGATTAGGATAATCCAAATTACGAAAATTTGAATTCAGTAACATTGCTATGAAAATATATTACACTTCTATTTTGCTAATACTCCTAATTACGGGATGCGCAACTTATAAGACAAAATATGCAAATGAAAAAGATGCAACAGATATATCGCTAGAAAACAAGGTTTCACATACCTTTTATCTAATTGGTGATGCTGGGCTTTCGCCAATTGGGGGGATGAATCCTGCTTTAATGGCTTTTAAGGACAGGTTGGATAATGCCAAAGAAAATAGTACCGCAATATTTTTAGGTGATAATATTTATCCCGCAGGATTACCGGACCCAAGAGATTCAACCATGGCTTATTTAGAAGCAAAAAGCCATTTGGATGCTCAGATAAAAACACTTGAAAATTATCAGGGGAAACCAATTTTTATCCCAGGAAACCATGACTGGTATACAGAGGGTTTAATAGGTTTGGAAAGGGAAGAAAAATATATCCAAAAACAATTGGATGATAAGGATGCGTTTGTTCCACAAAATGGTTGCCCAATTGAAGTCATTGAAGTCAACAAGGACGTCGCGATAATTGCTATAGATACAGAATGGTATCTAACCAATTGGGACAAAAGACCGGATATTAATGATAAATGCGAAATAAAAAGTAGGGCCAAGTTTTTATTGGAATTAGAAGATGCTATAAAGGATAATAGGGCCAGGACAACTATAATTGCGATGCATCACCCCATGTCCAGTTATGGTCCACATGGCGGTCAATATTCTTTAAAAAAACAGTTTTATCCAAAAAAGCTTCCCGTGCCAATTCCCGTTCTTGGGACCTTTATCAACGTTTTACGCAGAACTTCGGGTGCTTCGGTAGAAGATTTGAACAACAAAAGATATACAGAGTTAAGAAAGAAAATAACTACTTTGGCCCAGTTTTCTGAAAAAGTAATATTTGCATCAGGTCATGAGCATACCCTCCAATACATTATCGAAAATAATACCCCGCAAATAGTTAGCGGTTCCGGTGCCAAGAAAGGAACAACTAGATTGTTGAATGGTTCCCGATTCTCTACTGGTAGAATGGGTTATGCGGTTTTGGAGATTTATGAAAATGGCTCATCAAGAGTGCGTTTTTATGGGATAGATGAAAAAGGTAATGAAGAATTTCTTTTTACATCAGCAGTCTTACCCCCTGATGTAAAAGAAGTGGAAACCACCTATTCTGAAAAATCTGATGCTACTATAAAAGCCTCAGTGTACAGTGAGGAGGAGATTGACAAAAGTGGTGTTTTCAAAACAATTTGGGGAGAGCGCTACAGAAAATACTACGGAACAAAAGTGTCTGCACCAATTGTTATGCTCGATACGCTTTACGGAGGTCTTACCCCGGTAAAAAAGGGTGGGGGACATCAATCTAAATCACTTCGGCTAAGGGATAAAGGGGGTAAGGAATATGTAATGCGTGCCTTGCGTAAAAGCGCTGAACTTTATTTGCAGTCTATGGCTTTTCAAAACCAATATGTACTGGACGACCTTAAAGAAACCTATACCCAAGAGTTATTGGAGGATTTTTACACGGGATCCCATCCATATGCTCCATTTACCATTGGAAAACTGTCCGATGCCGTTGGTATTTACCATACCAATCCAAAATTATTTTATGTTCCCAAACAAAAGGCTATAGGCAGTTATAACGATGTATTTGGAGATGAACTTTATATGATTGAGGAACATGCAGGAGACGGTCATGGAGACTTGGCCAGTTTTGGCTATTCCAATGAACTTAAAAGTACAGATTCCATGTTAGATAATTTACGTGATGATGAGGAGTATGAGGTAGATGCCAATGCATATCTAAAAGCACGACTTTTTGATATGGTGATAGGCGATTGGGATAGGCATGTTGATCAATGGCGTTGGGCAGAATTTAAAGAAAAGAAAAAAACCATTTATAGGCCTGTTCCAAGGGATAGAGACCAAGCATTTTCTAAAATGGGAGACGGTTTGCTAATGGGTATTGCAAGCCGTATTATTCCCGGTTTGCGATTAATGGAAGGTTTTAATGAAGAAATACGAAGTGTAAAGGGCTTTAATTCCTCCCCTAAAACCTATGTATTGGATCTTGCATTATTATCTGAAACAACTAAGGAAGATTGGATTGAACAAGCCAAATTCCTACAAGATAATTTAACGCCCGAGGCCATTGATGAGGCATTTTTAATGTTCCCAGAAGAAGTACGTGACGAAACCATTACGGAATTAAAACGAACACTAATTTCAAGATTAAACACTATTCAAAAAACTGCGACCAGTTATTATAATATATTGAACAAATATGCCGTAGTAGTCGGTACAGATAAAGATGATTGGTTCGAAGTATATAGCCTAGATGATAATCGAACCCAAATAAAGGCGTATCGTATAATAGACGGAGAAAAGAAACGTAAGTTCTATGATAAGGTTTTTCAAAAAACGATTACCAAAGAGATATGGGTGTACGGTCTTGATGATGACGACATTTTTGAAGTTAATAACGACAAGAACGTAGGTGGAATAAAAATTCGCTTGATAGGGGGTCAGAATAACGATATCTATGAAATTGAAAATGGAAAGGGAGTTGTTATTTATGATTATCAGAGTAAGCCCAATACTTTAAAGAAAACTCAAGGGGCTAGGGTAAAACTAACTGATGCTTATGAAGTAAATACGTATCGCCCTTTAAACATTAGAAGTAGTAATAACCAATTAATTCCTACTATTGGCTTTAATCCAGATGATGGTGTTAAAATTGGTATTTTGAACACCTATACGTACAATGGGTTTCGTCAAAATCCATTTAGTCAACAACATACATTTAATGCTTCTTATTATTTTGCTACCAGTGGTGTAGAGTTGGGGTATGTTGGAGAATTTGCACATATTTTTGAGAAGTGGAACCTTGAAGTTAAAGCAAGACTTACCACACCCAATTTTGCTGTTAACTTCTTTGGTTTTGGCAACAACTCTGTAAACAATGATGATGATTTGGAATTGGACTATAATAGAGTGAGGATTCAAAATCTTGAATTTTCCCCTTCATTGGTTTTTAGGGGCCAATTGGGTTCTAAATTGAAATTAGGTGTTTCGTATGAATCTATAGAAGTAGAGGAAACCCAAAATAGATTTATAAATACATTTTACCAGAATAATGGCCAAGAAACACAAAATTCATTTGTTGGCGTACATGGAGGATATTCTTATGAAAACCACGACAACCAAAGTTTTCCAACTATGGGAATGTCAACTTCAATAAAAGCTGGGTATAAGGATAATCTAGGAGAAGAAGGAGGCAGTTTTGGTTATGTTATTCCCAGTATTTCTTTTGATTACAAATTAATTCCCAGTGGTAGATTGGTGCTGGCTACAAAATGGAAAGGACATTTTAATATTGGCAATGGTTATGAGTTTTATCAAGGCGCCAGCATTGGTGGAGTGGACGGTTTAAGAGGGTTTAGAAATCAACGTTTTACTGGGAAAACGGCCTATTATCAAAATACAGATATCAGATATAGCCTTCGTAGAATGCGAACTAGAATATTGCCTACTTCTTTAGGTTTGTTTGCTGGTTACGATTATGGCAGGGTTTGGTTTCCTGGAATCTCATCAAACCAATGGCATACATCCTATGGCGGCGGATTTTTCCTCAATGCTTCAGATATACTCACAGTAAATCTAGCTTTGTTTCATAGTGAAGATGGCGCAAGGTTTACCTTTGGGCTGGGATTTGGATTCTAAAAAACTAAGGTTCTAAAGTAAACATATATAAATTTTGTCCCGTACCATGGGAACGCTCATCTGATAATAGGAGGGTAGAATCGTCTAAAAAACAGACAGACTCTAATTGTGTTCTGGTTCCTAGATCTATTTCTACAATTTTGCCTTTGGAAAAATCATCCCATTCAAATTGGCTGAAAACAAAAAGTTTACCATAACTAAGTGCTACAATTCTATCACCTTTAGGGGAAATATCAACACCGGTTATTTGACAGGTCTTCCAATCAGAACACAGGTTTATTTTACCTACTAAGGTAGCATTGTATTTTCCAGGTATGTCAGGAACGGTATAGATATACGCATCACCAGTGAAGGGGTTACTTCTGTTTTTTGTGATTATAAAAAGTTTGTCCTTATGGTGGAATATAGCCTCTGCATCATAAAATAAAGAATCGTCTTTAGGCGGAAATTCTTTTTGTTCGGGATATTTGAATTTTATTTTTTTGGCATCAATTTTATCTCCAGGCTCTATGTCCGGATTTGGGATTTTGTATATGGTGAGGTTCTTACGTTCATTTTGGTTATTGCCAATATCAGCGATATATACATTCCCTAGTGAATCTTTGGCCAAGTCTTCCCAGTCATCATTGTCGCCATTTTTAACTTTTAAGGTTTTAAGGATGTCTCCCTTATAATTAACCTTATAAATTTCATCTTTATTGCCATTGTCCTCAACAACCCATACAGTGGAATCTTTTAATGAAATTATGCCAGAGTTTTCCTCAAGTTTGTTTGGGAGGTCGGTTATTAATTTAAGTTGACCATAATTTGAGCAAGAAGTCGTTGTAATAAGTAATACTAAAAGACACGTTCTTAACATTTAAATAAATTAAATTGGAAGATACGGCACTGTCCTTTTACTACTCAATAAACTAAATCTATTGGTTGGAGGCAATTGCCTTATCCTCGATCATTTTTACCTTGTTATTTAGTAGGTCGCCAATTTTTCTTCCTTGGTCTACACCAATCTCTACTGCTGCACGGTAATGTATGCCGCCATACATTCTACTTATAGCAGCTTCATCTGCCGCCTCATTGAAAGAATTAAACGATCTCATAGGCAGACCATAAGGAAGCTCTGTGTCATCGTCAAATGCAAAATCGTCGCCAAATATTTCGGTCAAAGCCGTGCCAGCTGCGCCAGATACTACACTGTGCCCACTTGTATATTCAGGAAAAGGAGGAGTTTGTAAAATCGGTTGCCAATTTTCATCAATGTGCTGATTAATCAATGTTTCTGGGCGAATTAGGTTACTCCTATATTTTTCGTCCCAACAACTAATGAATGCATCTGCTATGGCCATAGAAGTTTTAGTGTAGGCATAAATCGTTTTACTAAAATCTGCATCTGTATTCCTACAAGCAATTTTTGTAATACCGATCCAGTGTGCTCCAGGGGTAATTTTTTTAGTGGCAAACATTAAATGCCCCCTTGTAACGGAAACATATGGGTTGCAATCCCAGAATTTAGCAATTTCTACTTCTTCAGATTCATCACCATCCGCCGTGATTTTATTACTGATATCATAGACTTCTTTAAGCTCTTTATAAAAAGCAGAATTCTCTTCCATGGAAAATGGTGGTGGAGGTACTGGCTTAAATTGTGCTGCAGAATCAAGGAAAAATGGTCGTATTTTATTCCAATGGGGTTCTATGCCGTCCATGTAGGCAGGTGGTGTGGGTTGCCATCTTGCTGGGTCATCAGTATTCACCGTAAATTTAGGCATGGTGCGTGTTTGACTGTAATTATCCTTGTTCATCCATTCTTTTATATGGTCTGCTACCTTTAATCCATATGTTTTTGAGGCTTCGAATTCCTTTTCGTTAGTGGTTTTCCACTTATTAAAAAGACTGTCTTGAAGAACATTGAACTTATCTTCGGAGAATATAAGTTGTTTGCTAATGTTCATATGTGCAATCATAGCTGCCAACTCTGGATTTATATCTTGGATGGTGTCCATCACCGGTATAGGAGTCAAATCATTCACTTGTCCGGCGAGTGTTCTATACTCTGGATGTACCTGGGCCATAATCTCATATGCCGCAATATTTGGATAAGCAAATATTCTACTGGCAACAGGAGGTGAAAAGATATCATGAATCATAATCTCTACAACCTTGTCTATTGAGTTATGTAAATCTTCTGCCGTTATATGGATTGGCTCATTGCTTTCTCGCTTTTCTTGGCTACAAGAAATTGAAA
>CBFIGW010000068.1:0-15743 GCA_965662155.1 Maribacter sp.
CCAGTAATGCATGACGATCAGCATGGTACTGCAATTATTTCGGCCGCAGCACTTTTAAATGCATTGGAAATTACAGAAAAGAAAATTGAAGATGTTAGAATAGTGGTTAGTGGTGCCGGTGCGGCCGCTGTTTCTTGTACCAGATTATATAAGGCCTTTGGTGCAAGCGATAAAAATATTGTAATGTTGGACAGTAAAGGCGTAATCCGTAAAGATCGGGAGAACCTATCCAAAGAAAAGTTAGAGTTTGCATCGGATAGAAAGATAGACACCTTGGTAGAGGCTATGGAAAATGCAGACGTGTTTATAGGTTTGTCCATTGCTGATATTGTGACTCCTGAAATGTTGAATTCCATGGCGGACAACCCCATAGTATTCGCTATGGCAAATCCTGATCCTGAAATCAACTATGACCTAGCTATAAAAACCAGAAAGGATATCATCATGGCTACTGGAAGGTCAGATCACCCTAACCAAGTTAATAATGTACTAGGTTTCCCATTCATTTTTAGAGGAGCATTGGATGTAAGGGCTACAGGTATTAATGAGGCTATGAAAATGGCCGCAGTTAAGGCTTTGGCGAATCTTACCAAACAACCTGTTCCGGAACAAGTGAATATTGCCTATGGAGAAACAAGGTTGACATTTGGTAAAGAATATATTATTCCAAAGCCTTTTGATCAACGCCTTATTTATGAAATTCCCCCAGCTGTTGCCAGAGCAGCAATGGAAAGTGGAATTGCAAAAGCTCCAATCGAAGACTGGGACAAGTATAGGGAGGAACTAATGCTGCGTTCAGGAAATGACAATAAGGTTGTTCGTTTGTTGCACGGTAGGGCACGTTCCAACAAAAAGAAAATTGTATTTGCGGAAGCCGACCATTTAGATGTACTGAAGGCTGCGCAGATTGTTCATGAAGAAGGTATCGCGGAACCAATACTTCTGGGCAGAAAAGAAATCATCATAGAACTTAAAAAGGAGTTAGAATTTGATGCTGACTTAAGCATCATAGACCCGATTTCCAAAGAATTTGATGAACGCCATATACGATATGCGACCAAATATTGGGAGAGTCGTAAAAGAAGTGGAGTTACTTTTTACAGTGCAAAAATAAAAATGAGGGAACGTAACTATTTTGGTGCCATGATGGTGTTGGAAGGTGATGCGGATGGAATGATTTCGGGTTACTCAAGGGCCTATCCTACGGTTGTAAAGCCAATTTTTGAGGTAATCGGTAGAGCAAAAGGCGTTAAAAGGGTTGCCACTGTAAATATTATGATAACGGATAGAGGGCCACTGTTCTTAGCGGATACTTCTATCAATATTGAGCCAAATGCCGAGGAGATTGCGGATATTGCTCAAATGACGGCCAATGTGGCGTCAACTTTTGGATTTGATCCTGTTTTGGCCTTACTTAGTTATGCCAATTTTGGATCATCTACACATCCTAATGCAAGAAAAGTACGCGAGGCAGTTCGTATTTTACATGAAGCAAATCCTGATTTACCCGTAGATGGGGAGATTCAAATGGATTTTGCACTGAACAAAGAATTGCATGAAAGCAAATTTCCTTTTTCAAGATTGGCTGGGAAAAAGGTGAATACCTTAATTTTTCCAAATCTAGAATCGGCCAATATTACCTATAAATTATTAAAAGAATTGAACCAATCAGATTCTATAGGCCCGATAATGGTAGGTTTAAGAAAATCTGTACATATTATGCAGCTTGGTGCTAGCGTGGATGAAATAGTAAACATGGCAGCCATTGCTGTAATCGATGCCCAAGAAAGAGAGAAACGTAAAAAGGCTAAGTATGGTAATTAGACCAAATCTTTAGTCATTTGGCTTAACGTATACTGTAATAGATTGTCCTAAAACTTTAGTTACATGATTCATCACTTAAGGGGAAAGCTAGTAGAAAAGAACCCAACCAATATTGTTGTGGAATGTGGAGGTATTGGTTATTTTGTAAATATTTCCTTGAACACTTTTTCAAAGTTGCCCGAAGGTGATTTGATACAAATATATACTCATCTTCAAATTAAAGAGGATTCACATACCTTGTTCGGTTTTATGGAAAAGTCCGAACGAGAGATTTTCAGGTTGCTACTATCGGTTTCAGGTATAGGTTCCAGTACTGCCAGGACTATGCTTTCTTCCATGTCTCCAGGTCAAATTCGAGATGCCATAGCCAACGGTGATGTCCCAGCTATACAGGCCATAAAGGGTATTGGGGCTAAGACGGCACAGCGAGTCATTTTGGATTTAAGGGACAAGGTTTTGAAAGTGTATGATATTGATGAAGTTTCCTTGGCTTCAAACAATACAAATAAGGATGAAGCGTTATCTGCATTAGAGGTTCTTGGTTTCACTAGAAAACAAGCTGAAAAAGTTGTGGATAAAGTGATAGCCCAAGACGCCTCTCTAAGCGTGGAAAATATAATAAAACTCGCGCTCAAAAATTTGTAGCAAGTTTGAAACAAGGGGCAATAAAAATTCTTAAATCCAATTTTAAGTACGTAACGCTATTCATTTTATTTTTTGTTTTCATGGGGGTTTCCATGGCGCAGGAAGTAGAAGAGCAGCAGGTAGATTCAGTGAAAACTGGATACGATTTAGGACGTATTGTTTTAGAGAATCCGGATAGTATTGTATCAAAATACATTTATGACCCAAAACTGGATAGGTATATCTATAATGAAAGTGTTGGTGATTTTGACATTGGCTACCCTATTATACTTACACCGGATCAATACTACGAGTTAATAAGAAAAGAAGGAATTAAAGATTATTTTAAGGAAAAGTCCGATGCTTATTCTGGTAAGAAAGAAGGTAGCGAGGAAGCTCGGAAAAATTTACTTCCCAACTTTTATATAAACAATGATTTTTTCCAATCTGTTTTTGGTGGAAATACAATAGAAGTTATTCCACAGGGGTCCGTAGCAATGGACTTGGGTGTTATCTGGCAGAAAAATGACAATCCTTCCTTATCGCCTAGAAATAGAACTAATCTATCTTTTGATTTTGATCAGCGTATTAGTCTAAGTATGCTAGGTAAAATAGGGGAAAGATTACAGGTGACGGCCAATTACGATACAGAGGCCACTTTTGATTTTCAGAATATTGTAAAGCTAGATTATACACCAACTGAAGATGATATACTTCAAAAAATAGAAGTTGGTAATGTAAATATGCCGTTGAACAGTTCCTTGATCCAAGGTGCGCAGAGTTTATTTGGGGTGAAAACCCAATTACAATTTGGTAAAACAACCGTTACAGCGGTTTTCTCCGAACAGCGTTCTCAAAATAATACGGTTGTTGCACAAGGTGGAGGTACTTTGAACGAGTTTTCTATTACTGCATTGGATTATGATGAGGACAAGCACTTCTTTTTATCACAATATTTTAGGGATAACTATGATGAGGCCTTAGCCCAATATCCTTACATACAGAGCCAAATTCAGATTACTAGGTTGGAGGTTTGGGTAACCAACAGAAGCCAACAAACCTTAAATGTTAGGAATGTTGTTGCATTGCAGGATTTGGGTGAGGCAGATGTCTCAAAAACAAGAGTAGGCCAAAATGGAGGTAGTGCAGCAGGTTTTTTTAATAATACTGGTGATTTAAGGCCACGAAATGGTGCAAATGATTTTGATCCTGCTTTAATCAATACCGGTGGTGCATTAACAGAGGCCGTAAGGGATATTGCTACGGTAGAAAATGCCTTTAATCCCGCAAGTTTTAATGCTGGCTATAATCCTAACCAAGGGTTTGATTATGCTATTCTAGAAAATGCAAGAAAGTTAGAGCAGGGTAGGGACTATAATTTTAATACCCAATTGGGCTATGTCTCTTTAAATCAAAGGTTAAGTAACGATGAGGTTTTGGCGGTGGCTTATCAATATACTTATCAAGGTGAAGTATTTCAAGTAGGTGAATTTGCCAATGGAGGATTGGATGCTACTACAATTTCACAAGGTGCTACTCCTATTATCGAAAACAACACCTTAATCCTTAAATTATTAAAGAGTAACATTACCAACATCAGTGATCCTATTTGGGATTTGATGATGAAGAATATCTACGCCACAGGTGCTTTTAGATTAAGTCAGGAAGATTTTAAGTTGAACATTTTATATTCTGACCCTACACCACGAAACTATATTACCCCGGTTGTAGAAGGCCCAGGGACTGGATGGCCAGATGGTCTAGAGGAAAGAATACTTTTGGATGTTTTTAATTTGGATAGGCTAAACGTGTACAATGACCTGCAGCCAGGTGGTGATGGTTTTTTTGATTTTTACCCTGGAATTACAGTTGACACGCAAGGAGGGAGAATCATTTTTACAAAAGTGGAACCCTTTGGCGAATATTTGTATGAGACATTGGAAAATGGTAATTCTGGTCAGTATGAAACTGAATCTGGTTATAACGAGAATCAGCAGCAATATGTCTTTAAGGACATGTATGAGCTTACCAAAGCAGCAGCGCTACAAGATCCTGAAAAAAATAAGTTTATTTTAAAAGGAAGGTATAAGGCTGAAGGTAGTAATGGTATTCCTATAGGTGCTTTCAATGTTCCTAGGGGTTCTGTTCGTGTTACCGCGGGTGGAAGACAGTTGCAAGAAGGAATAGATTATACGGTGAATTATCAAGCTGGAACAGTGCAAATTCTAGATCCAAGTCTAGAGGCATCAAATACGCCAATAAATATTTCGGTTGAAAATAACGCTGTATTTGGGCAGCAAACAAGGCGTTTTTCGGGAGTTAATGTAGAGCATCAATTTAATAAAAACTTTGTACTGGGAGGTACGTTGTTAAATCTTAACGAACGTCCTTTAACTCAAAAATCTAATTTTGGTGTGGAGCCGGTAAATAATACTATTTTTGGCTTAAACGGTAATTTTTCTACAGAAGTGCCTTGGTTAACAAGAATGGTTAACAAGCTTCCAAATATAGATACTGATGTGCCATCAAATCTTTCCGTACGTGCAGAGGTAGCCTGGTTAAAGCCAAATTCACCCAAGAATGCAGATTTTCAAGGCGAAACGACTACGTATTTGGACGATTTTGAAGGTGCGCAGGCATTAATAGATATACGAGGGGCATTAGGTTGGTCCTTGGCTAGTACACCATTAGAGTTTGGTGAGATTAAAAATGAAAAACTTTTTGGGTCTGGCGTAGAAGATGAAAATAACCTTTTAAACGGTTATGGAAGAGCTAAGATGGCATGGTATACTATTGATCCCATTTTCTATACCAATCAGAGACCATCTTCTATTAGCGATAATGATATTTCTACCAACCCTACCCGTAGAGTGTTTATAGACGAGGTTTTTCCTCAAACGGATATTGCCCAGGGACAAACTACTGTTCAGGGAACTTTGGATATGGCTTATTATCCCAATTTAAAAGGTCCTTACAATAACAATCCAGATTTTGACACTACCCAGCCAGAGGAAAAATGGGGTGGAATTATGCGTTCCTTAAGCAGCACCAACTTTGAGCAGTCTAACGTTGAGTTTTTGCAGTTTTGGGTATTAGATCCTTTTGTAGATGGTGAGGCCACAAGTTCGGGAGAATTGGTTATTCATTTAGGAAATATTTCTGAGGATATTTTACGCGACGGTAAAAAGCAATATGAAAATGGTTTGCCTGGTGTGGAAAGCAATGATTTTGTTGCTCCTACCAGTTGGGGAGAGGTTCCTGCAACACAATCTTTGGTGTATGCATTTGATGCCAGTGAAGCGAATAGAACCTTACAGGATTTAGGTTTTGATGGATTAAATGATGAAGCTGAAGCTGCAGTCTATGATAGCAATCCTAGTACCGACCCAGCATTGGACAACTATCAATATTATTTGAATAGGGAAGGAAGTATATTGGAACGTTACCTGGATTTTAACAACCCGGATGGTAACTCACCTGTTCAAGTCACCAACACCAATAGGGGTTCCACAACTTTACCGGATGTGGAGGACATTGATAGGGATTTAACCATGAATACGGTAAATAGCTATTATGAGTATAGAATACCTATTAGGCCAGGAATGACTACGGATGATCCTTTTGTGACCGATGTTAGGCAGGGTTCTACTCCGGAATTGCCAAATGGAAGTCAGTTAGAAAGAAAATGGATTCAAATAAAAATTCCTCTTGTTTTTAATTCAATTGGTAGAACTGAGGTGGATATTGCAAATGATCCATTGAAAAGACGAGCTGTTGGAGATATTAGTGATTTTAGGTCCATTAGTTCATTGCGTATGTACATGACCGGGTTTTCTAGCCCCACCGTATTGCGTTTTGCAACCTTGGATTTGGTGCGTGGTGATTGGCGTACCTATACCAAAACCCTACAGGATAAAGATATAGATGATAACCCAGCTGATGACGGTACTACTTTAGATGTAAATACGGTTAACATTGAAGAAAATAGTGGTAGACTGCCAATTCCTTATGTTTTGCCTCCTGGGGTTGCTAGAGAGCAATTGAACAATAATAACACCATTATTCGCCAAAATGAGCAGTCACTTTCTTTAAAAGTAGAAGGCTTGGAGTCTGAAGATTCAAGAGGGGTATTTAAGAGTTTGAATATTGATATCCGTCAATACAAAAAATTAAAAATGTTCATGCATGCCGAGAAGATATCGGATAGTGACTATGCGGATAGTTCCACGCCATTAGTTGGTTTCCTTCGTATTGGAACCGACTTCTCACAGAACTATTACCAAATGGAAATCCCATTACAATTTACGCCGTTTAATGCAGCATCGGAAGGTGAAATTTGGCCAGATATCAATCAATTGGAAATTGCACTTAGTGATTTGAACAAGGTGAAATCTTCTTGGATACAAGGGGATGATTTAAGCGAAGTCCGTTATTTTGAGGTTGAAAATGGCGAGGTGATACCTAAGAACGAATTTGATGTTAGAGATCCTGGAAAGGTGCGTATTGGTATAAAAGGGAATCCGTCATTAGGAAGTATAAGAAGTGTTATGGTGGGTATAAAGAACCAAGATATCTTACCTGCTAGGGGAGAGGTTTGGTTCAATGAACTTCGTTTGGCGGGCTTGGATAATAATGGAGGTTGGGCAGCTGTTGCAGCGTTGGATGCCAATGTTGCCGATTTTGCTAATGTGACGGCTACAGGCAGTACCAGTACTTCCGGTTTTGGTTCTATAGATCAAATGCCCAATGAAAGGGCTAGGGAAGATGCGGTTTCCTATGATGTGGTAACCAATGTTAACGTTGGTCAATTACTACCAAAACAATGGGGCATTCAATTGCCATTTAATTACGGTATTTCAGAACAGGTAATTACGCCGGAATTTGACCCGGTATATGACGATTTAAAATTAGATGATTTGATAGATGCTGCCCCAGATCAAGAAGCGGCAGATGAAATCCAGGAACAAGCGGAAGATTATACAAAGCGTACGAGTATAAATTTGATAGGGGTAAGAAAGGATAGGGGAGACGAAGCTGATGCCAATTTTTATGATATAGAAAACTTTACATTTAATTATTCCTACAACGAAACCGAACATCGCGATTTTGAAATTGCGAACCTAAGAGATCAATCCGTAAATACTGGATTTGTATATAATCATAGTTTTGACCCTGTTGAGGTAGCTCCATTTGCAAAAAAGGACTCCTTGTTCAATGGAAAATATTGGCAGTGGTTAAAGGATTTAAATTTAAATTTATTACCCGCGAGCGTATCGGTAAATTCAAATATTAACAGACAGTTTAATGCACAACGTTTTAGGGACGTTCGGGAAGAAGGTGTTGATCGTTTGGAACTTCCAGAATTACAACAGCGTAATTATTTGTTCAATTGGCAATATGCGGTGAATTATAATTTGACCAAGTCCTTGCGTTTGAATTTAACCGCATCCAATAATAATATTGTACGCAATTATTTTAATGAAGATGAACCGGTAAATTCTGCGGATAGAATAAATAAGGCCTTAGAACTCTGGGATGGTTTTTTTGATATTGGAGAGCCCAATAGACATTCACAACAAATGCAGTTGAACTATGAAATTCCGTTTGCCAAAATTCCGGCATTGGATTTTATAAATGCGCAGTATAGTTATACAAGTAATTTCGATTGGCAAAGAGGTGGTGACGCACTGGCGGAGGTGGCACAACAATCCCTAAATAACCCTAATGCGCAAATTAATACCATACAAAACGCAAACACCCATGCATTAACAGCTTCTTTAACCATGCAAAAATTCTATGATTTAATAGGGTTAAAAAAGAGGGAGACTTCCAGTAAAGCTAGTAGCGGTCCTATAAGAAGGGATAAAGCGGGTGTTGCTGCTGGTGGTGAGGAAGAAAAAATAAAGCCAAAGACCAGTGCCCTGTTCAATACTTTTGTCGATGTCGTTACTATGGTAAAACGATTGAATTTGAATTATAATGAAAACAATGGAACTGTACTCCCAGGATATACACAATCTGTTGGTTTTATTGGTACTGCAAGACCTTCTATAGGCTTTGTTTTTGGTAGTCAGGCAGATGTTCGCTTTGAAGCTGCTAAAAATGGATGGTTGACTCCGTTTACAGATTTCAATGAACAGTTTATAAAAAGAACGAATAAACAATTAAATATTACGGCAACCGCACAACCAACAAAAGACCTTACGATAGATTTGGTTGCAGATAGACAATACTCGAGTAGTGTTCAAGAGAATTATAATTTGGAGGCACTGTTGGATAATAGAAATGGACTCCAAAACCAATTTGGAAACTTTAGTATTTCTACGGTTATGATTGGTACCGCATTTGGCAAAAGCGATGAATTTGATTCGGAAACTTTTGCCAAGTTCAAGGAAAACCGTATTACGGTTGCTAACAGGATAGAGGCAGATAGAGGCAACCAATCTGGTGGCGCCGTAGATAGCGAAGGTTTTCCCCAACGTTATGGGAAAACACAGCCAGAAGTATTGTTGCCCGCTTTCTTTGCTGCATATACGGGTCAAGATGCAAATCGGGTAAACTTAGACGCGTTCAGGGAAATTCCAATTCCCAATTGGAATATAAAGTATACAGGATTGATGAAAAATAAATGGTTTAAAAAGAAATTTAAGCGATTCTCTTTAAGTCATGGGTATAGGGCATCCTATAGTATCAACTCATTTCAGACCAATTTGGAAAAAGAAAATGGTCAATTTGATGAAGACGGTAATATATTGCCAGATTTAATTTTAAACAATGTGGTTCTTACCGATCAGTTTAATCCACTGATGCGTGTAGATTTTGAGATGAAGAATTCTATTAGCGTTCTAGCTGAGGTAAGGACAGATAGGGCATTGTCATTAAGTTTTGACAATAACTTAATGACCGAAATAAACGGTAAGGAATATACTGTAGGCTTGGGGTATCGCATCAAAGATGTGAAATTCGTAACTAATATTGGTGGTAATAAGACCCGTCTAAAAGGGGATTTAAATTTAAAAGCTGATGTAAGTTTACGTGATAATATTACCATAATTAGAAATTTGGATATTGATAACAATCAAATAACATCTGGTCAAAACCTAATGTCCATAAAATTCACGGCTGATTATGCCTTGAGTAAACAGTTGAATTGCTTGTTTTTCTATGACCATTCTTTTTCTCAATTTGCGGTTTCTACTGCTTTTCCACAAACTACGGTCAATGCTGGATTTACACTGAGATACAATTTTGGAAATTGACCCTTTAGCCTCTACTTACTTTTAGTTGTAATTATTTTTTGAATTCCTATCAGGAATAAATTACATTTGCCCAACATCAAAATTGTTACAATGAATATACCGGCAGATTTAAAATACACAAAAGACCATGAATGGGTTAAGGTAGAAGGGGATACCGCTACTGTGGGAATAACCGATTTTGCTCAAGGAGAATTGGGTGATATTGTTTATGTTGAGGTAGAAACCTTAGATGAGACATTAGATAGAGAAGAGGTTTTTGGTACTGTAGAAGCTGTTAAAACAGTTTCCGATTTGTTTTTGCCATTATCTGGTGAAATAGTTGCTTTTAATGATTCTTTGGAAGATGAGCCAGAAAAAGTGAACACTGATCCCTACGGAGAAGGTTGGATGGTGAAAATTATGTTTAGTAATCCGGATGAACTGGAGGATTTGTTGAGTGATGCAGATTACAAGGAGTTAATAGGTGCTTAAGAATATTTTATTTAGAATATTATTTATAAGCTGGTTGGTGTTAGTAACATTTTCCAGCTTATTTTCTTTTTCTGGGATAGATACATCTAGTTTGCACATACCACATTTGGATAAAATTGTGCATTTTATTTTTTATTTTGGTATGGTAATATTTGGTGTTATAGCTTTTAAGGAGCACTTGGGACAGCAATTTAAGCTATCCAAAACACTAATAGTTGTGTTTCTTTTTTCTGTATGTTATGGCATAATTATTGAGGTTGTACAATATAGTTTTACAGAGAGTAGAGAGGGTGATTTTTTGGATGCAATTGCAAATACCGTGGGTGCATTAGGAGGAATGTTCGTCTCTAAGAGACTGAATTCTAGAGTTTGGCCGTTAAAATGAAAATTTTAATTGCATAGTAATGATTTTATTAATTAAATTAGCAATCACTAAATTGAATAGATATGGAACCTAAAAAGAATCCAAAAGCGGATTTAACCAAGAATAGTAGTTTGTATTTTGTTTTTGGTTTGGCCGTTGTAATGTTACTTACTTATGTGGCATTTGAATGGAAAACGTACGATGAAACTAATGATTACGATATCTCCATGAATGTGGACGATTTGTTAGATGAGGAAGTTCCTATGACGGAGCAAATTAAAACGCCGCCGCCGCCGCCGCCGCCAGCAGCACCAGAAATTATTGAGGTTGTTGAAGATGAGGAAGAGGTCGAGGAAACGGTTATAGAATCTACAGAAACAAGTCAAGAAGAGGAAATTATTGAAATCGAAGACGTTGAAGTGGAAGAAGTGGAAGAAGACGTGGACGTACCTTTTGCCGTGATTGAAAATGTACCTGTTTTCCCTGGTTGTGAGAATGAAAGTGATAAACGTGCATGTTTCAATAAAATGATGCAAAAGCACATTGGTAAAAACTTCCGTTATCCTGAAATAGCACAAGAAATGGGTGTTCAAGGTAGGGTTAGTGTTATGTTTGTGATTCAAAAAGATGGTAGTATCGGGAATATTAGAATGAGAGGACCGGACAAAAACTTGGAAAAGGAAGCTGCTAGAATTATTGGTAAACTTCCTAAAATGACTCCTGGAAAACAAAGGGGTCGTGCAGTTAGGGTTCCATTTAGTATTCCAATTACGTTTAAGTTACAGTAGAAATTATACTGCAAAATATATAAAAGCTCCGAACGTAAACGTTCGGAGCTTTTTGTTTTATAAGGTTTGAAAATCGATAGTTTCTAAATAGTACTAGAAATACCTTACTTTGGTTGCAGAAAGATTGCTTTGGCGTTATCTTTGCACACCTATTTTTAAGTACTAATGAAAACTGCTGTTAGCGAAGCAAAAAACGACAATTTAACTTTGATTTTTGCTGATTTTAAGGAGATTACCAAAGCAAGGCTAGCAATAAGCGTGGTTTTTTCATCTATTGCAGGATATTTTTTAGGTGCCCATGAGCTAAGTTTAGTATCGATCCTTTTGTTGGCATTTGGTGGTTACTGTATGGTAGGTGCCAGTAACGCATATAATCAGGTCATTGAAAAAGATTTGGATGCCTTGATGCAACGAACAAAAAATAGGCCTATACCTTCCGGAAGGATGTCCAATAAGACTGCTATGGTAATTGCTGTAGTCCTTACTGTTTTAGGTGTTGTTTCTTTATATTTTCTGAACCCTAAAACAGCTATGTTTGGGGCAATTTCAATTTTTTTATATACCAGTGTTTACACCCCATTAAAGACAATAACACCACTTGCGGTGTTTGTTGGTGCATTTCCTGGTGCAATACCATTTATGTTGGGATGGGTAGCCGCAACAAATAAATTTGGCATTGAGCCAGGAACACTGTTCATGATTCAGTTTTTTTGGCAATTCCCGCATTTTTGGGCTTTAGGCTGGATGTTGGATGATGATTATAAAAAGGGTGGGTTTAAAATGTTGCCTACCGGTAAAAAAGACAAGGGCACAGCTGTTCAAATAATAATGTATACTATTTGGATGATACTAATTTCAGTGGTTCCTGCATTTGGTATTACAGGTAGGTTGGAGCTTTCTTTGGTTGCTGCCATTCTGGTGGGTTTAATGGGATTCGGAATGCTTCTTTTTGCGTTTAGGTTATTTATTAAAATGGATAATGTTTCGGCAAGAAAGTTAATGTTGGCAAGCGTAAGTTATATTACGTTGATGCAAATTGTTTATGTAATTGATAAATATATCAGAATAGGATGGATTTAACACAAGGTACTGCAAAAGAGAAGAATGCAAGGGCAAAAAAAATGATGCTTTGGTTTGGTATTGTTAGCCTGTTAATGGGTTTTGCAGGGTGGACCAGTGCATATATAGTAAGTAGTTCAAGAGAAGATTGGGTAAGTAGTATAGTTTTGCCCAATTCTTTTTATATAAGTACAACTTTAATAATAATAAGTAGTTTAACTTATATACTGGCAAAAAAAGCGGTAAAGGAAAATAAACAAAAATTAGGAACGACATATTTGTTGTTGACATTGTTGTTGGGTATTGTTTTTATCATATTTCAATTCAACGGTTTTTCCCAAATGGTCGCGGAAGGGTATTATTTTACAGGGCCAACCAGTACTATTAAAATGTCCTATGTTTTTTTAATCGCGGTGGTGCATATAGTACATGTAGTAGCGGGTATTATTTCGCTTTTGGTAGTCATCTATAATCAATATAAGGGCAAATATTCTTCAAAAGAGTATTTAGGAATTACTTTGGGGGCAACTTTTTGGCATTTTTTAGATCTTTTATGGGTCTATCTTGTTGTGTTTATGACTTTTGTTAAATAATAATTTCAAACAAAAAAAGTTTTGATTGTAATTCAGCTTTTATATAGTTGAAAAAAATGTAAATTTGCTAAAGTTTTATTAAAACGATAAATCAATTTATGGATACGACGGTTACAACGGAAACGGAAGGAAGCGTTTGGGGAGGTGGTAATAGACCTCTTGGTGCTAGTTATGGTAAATTAATGATGTGGTTTTTCCTAGTTTCGGATGCCCTTACTTTTTCTGGATTTTTGGCCGCTTATGGCTTTTCTAGATTTAAATTTATAGAAACATGGCCAATTGCGGATGAGGTATTTACCCACGTGCCATTTTTCCATGGGAATTACCCCATGATTTATGTTGCATTTATGACATTTATTTTGATTATGTCTTCTGTCACTATGGTATTAGCTGTAGATGCAGGTCATAAGATGAAGCAGAATGCAGTTATTTGGTATATGTTTGCAACTATCATAGGAGGAGCAATATTCGTTGGCTCACAAGCTTGGGAATGGGCTACATTTATTGGTGGTGATTATGGTGCGGTAGAAACCAAAGGTGGCAGAATCTTACAGTTCGTAAAAGCCGATTCTGGAGAAAGAGCTGCATTGGCAGATTTTTCTAAGACGATAGCCGATGATAGAGAGGCACATGAAAGAAAAAACGGTATTTGGTTCTATGATGAAGGTACTTTGCCAACATACTCTTTAAATGAGGTGGTAACAGGTTTTAAGGCTGACCCAAACATTCTTATTAGAACAGAGACTATCAACGAAAATGGTGAAAAGACATTGCTGTCCCGTGAAGAATCGTTGAATATTTTAGGTAATGCAACACAGGTTGTAGAAGGAGCTAACCTAATACATAATGAATATGGTAGTAGGTTGTTTGCGGATTTCTTTTTCTTTATTACCGGTTTTCACGGTTTTCACGTGTTCTCAGGTGTAATGATTAATCTCATCATATTTTTCAATGTTGTTATTGGTACATATGAAAAAAGAGGTCACTATGAAATGGTAGAGAAAGTTGGTCTCTATTGGCACTTTGTAGATTTAGTCTGGGTATTTGTATTCACCTTTTTCTATTTGGTATAACGTAAATATTATTCAGGAATTTATTATATAGTATGGCACACGATCATAAATTAGAAATTTTTAGAGGCTTGTGGAAATTCAAGTCGAATACACAAAAAATCTGGGGTGTATTAGCGTTTTTAACCTTTATTACTGCTATTGAAGTGGTCTTGGGTATATTAAAACCAGAAGGATTAACTGGTACCTATTTTTTAGGGATGAAGTTGTTAAACTGGATTTTCATAATACTTACTTTGGTAAAAGCCTATTACATCGCTTGGGATTTTATGCACTTAAGAGACGAAAAAAGTGCTTTACGTAGGGCTATTGTTTGGACACCGGTATTCTTAATTATTTATTTGGTATTTATTTTATTGGTAGAAGCCGATTACATTTATAATGTCTACAAGGACAGTTTTGTTTCTTGGAACTTCTAAGATATTATTAACAGTATTCAAAGGCGGTTTAATGACCGTCTTTTTTTATTTTTGCATGGTTCATTTAGGTCATATTTATGCTGCGGTTTTAATGTGTCTTTATGGTTGCCCTAATTTTTATAGCTTGATATAGATGAAGAAGACAGTTGTACTTGTAGTTTTATTTATACTCCCAATAGTGGCATATCTTTTTTTTGCATCGGGCGTAAATAATTTTGGAAAGCTCCCAACATTAACTGAAGAGATTAATGAAGATGTCTTATTGGAAACCTCGGTCCGATTCAAGAATAATATAACAGTACTTGGTTTTTTAGGAAGTGATATTGACTTAAAGAAAGGAAATGCCTTTAATCTAAATCAAAAAATATATAAACGATTTTACGAATTCAAGGATTTTCAATTTGTGATGGTGCTGCCTACAGGTACAGAGGAAAAAGTAGAGGAGCTAAAGAAGGAACTTTCGGGCCTAGTTGACATACGAAAATGGAAATTTGTTTTTTTAGATGTCAACAAAATCAATCTTTTATTCAATTCTTTACAAACAGATTTAAAGCTCGATGAAAAATTGGGTACTCCTTATGTTTTTATAGTTGATAAGGAAAGGAATTTAAGAGGTAGAACGTCTGATGAAGATGAAGGCACCAAGTATGGTTTTAATACGAATTCTGTTGCAGATTTGAATAACAAAATGGAAGACGATGTAAAAATAATACTTGCTGAATATAGACTGGCACTAAAGAAAAACAATGCTGACCGATCTAACTGATGAATAAAAAATATACATATATCTGGGTTTCCTTAATCATTCTAATTTTTGGAATTATTGTAATCCCAAGAATAGTGGAAAGGCTAAAACAGGGAACGGTTGTAGAGAATGACCGTATGAATGTGGAGAAACCATCTTCTGGATTGTCTTATGTTTTATTGAATGGCAAAAAGAGAAAAGTACCGGAATTTCAATTTATTAATCAAGATAGCTTGTTGGTTTCGGATAAGGATTATTTAGGAAAGGTGTATTTAGTAGAATTCTTTTTTACATCCTGCCCAAGCATTTGTCCTGTAATGACCAAGAATTTGGTAGCACTTCAAGACTACTTTTCAAATCAAGATAAGTTTGGTGTCGCCTCTTTTACTATAACCCCGAAATATGATACTCCTGAGGTTTTAAAAGCCTATGCCGAGAAATATGGGGCTACGGATATAGATTGGCATTTTATGACCGGGGACCAAGAGGAGATTTATGAATTGGCAAATAATGGTTTTAATATTTTT
>CBFIGW010000069.1:0-15688 GCA_965662155.1 Maribacter sp.
ACCATGATATCTGTCAGTTTTCAATATATGGTATTTTGTAACTTTGTTGTTTTAAAAGAAGTGCGAAATGAAAGGTAATTTTGATAAGGTAATTGCTTCTGAAACCCCTGTATTGGTAGATTTTTATGCCGACTGGTGTGGTCCATGTAAAATGTTGGCGCCGACGTTAAAACAGGTAAAGGATGAATTAGGCGATGCTGTACGTATCGTAAAAATAGATGTTGATAAAAATCAACCGCTTGCCGGAAGATTTCAGGTTAGGGGAGTACCTACTATGATAATCTTTAAAAATGGCAAATTAGTTTGGCGTAAGTCAGGAGCGCTACCAAAGCATGAAATTGTTCAGGCTATACAAGCGGTGCAATAGTTTTACAGTTAAGAAGAATGGTTTACTCGGGTAAATGTAAAACCATTAGTGGAAGCGATGTCTTAAAAGCAATATTTTTTATGACGGATTCATGTGTCAACTTTTCCAAAAAACTATGCCAGTAATTGATGAGAACTACCATTCCAATAGCTTGGTTATGTGAAGCGATTTTTTCTATTTCGGTCGAAATTTTATCTGTTTTATCGATTTCTAAAATCCCATGTGGTACTTCTTTTAGTCTTTCTTGAATCAATTTCCTGGCTTTGGACTCGGTTTTTGTTTGTTTTTCACTGCTGATTATATGAAGCACTTGTATTTTAGAATGGCAAATTTTGGCTATTTTAATCATAGGATTTAACTCATAGGTATCATAAACATGTTCAAATCCCGTAGCAAATAAAATTTCTGTTGGGGTATCTATTTTATATTCTGAAGGAACGGCAATTAAAGGACAAAATGTAATGTTAGAAATTACATTGACTGTATTGCTTCCGAAGAAAACACTCTTTAATCCTGTAGCTCCTTTAGTACCCATAAATATGTATTGAACATTCTCATCTAGTACAGTCTTGCCAATAGCATTTAACAGGGTATCTGCAATTGGTAAAACTTTAAAAATATGTTTTGGTTTGGTATCCGCTGATGTTGCCTTCGTAACAACCTGGTACAAGTTTTGTTCTACCGTGTGATGCTTAGTTTTATTTATTATTGAGCTTGGTCTAGTCAATGGGATGTTTAAGATATTGGTATCCTTAACATAGGCATGTAAAAGGTAAAAGGTACAAGCTTCATTTTGAAAAATATGCATTGCATAACGTAGTGCATGGTATGCATTATCGGAGAAATCCGTAGGAACTAAAATGGTTTTCATGGCCTATGTATATGTTTAATAAATGAAGTTAATGGTAATACAATTTCTGTGGTATGATAAATATCATTATTATCCATCCGTTCCATAGGTAACTTTATCTACACTTTAATGAGACAGCATATGTTGTTAAAATCATCTAGCTTCGGCATATTGGGTAGTATTGTTCTAACCTTGGTTATATCCTGCCGGTCATCTGAGGATAAAATCCTTCCAAAGGTAACCACGATTACAGAATCTGTTTATTCCTCGGTCACTGTTCAGCCAGATAGCCTATACCAGGCTTATGCTATAGTTGCTGGTATCTTGGACAAAAATTTGGTAAATGAAGGCGATGTAGTAAAGAAAGGCCAAGGTATTTTGCAAATTATAAATACGGCTCCCAAACTAACTACGGACAATGCTAGGTTAGGCTTAGAATTAGCAAAGAAAAATTATTCTGGAAATGCAACGGTCCTTAATGGTATCAGGGACGAAATTAATGCTGCCAAATTAAAATTGAAAAATGATTCTATAAATTATTTTCGTCAAAAAAGGCTATGGAAAGAGAATATTGGCTCAAAAGCAGAATATGACAATCGTAAATTAGCATACGAACTTTCTAGTAATACCTTGGAACTTTTAAATGGTAAATTGGAACGTACCAAAAATGAATTATTGATGCAGGTAGAAACTGCGGAAAATAATTATCAGACCGCCTTGGTATCCAATAAAGATTTCATGGTTACGAGTAAAATAAATGGTAAAGTATATGCGCTTTTTAAAAAGACAGGCGAATTGGTAAATACTATGGAACCACTAGCTTCTATAGGTAGTGCCAATGTTTTTATTATAGAATTATTGGTAGATGAAGTAGATATTGTGAATGTTGAAATAGAACAAGAGGTGTTTATAACCTTAGACGCATATGGTAGTGATATATTTAAAGCAAAAGTTAGTAAGATATACCCTAGAAAAGATGAACGTTCCCAAACGTTTAAGGTTGAAGCCAAGTTCCATAACCCCCCAAAAGTGTTATATCCAGGATTGTCCGGTGAGGGAAATATCATCATTGCAGAAAGAAAGGAAGCCCTAGTTATACCAAAATCATTTCTTATTGATGACAATAAGGTAAGGACCCAGATAGGTCTTACAGAAGTAAAAACAGGTTTAATGAGTTTGGATACGGTAGAGATAATTTCAGGATTGGATAGTGGTACTTATATAATCAATCCTGATAAAACTAAGTAAACCTAGATAGGTTTAGATATTACGACTAAAGCTGTGTTTGGTTAATCACCAATAAGGGAATTTTTATTTGAGACTCAACTGCCTTTATGGTGTCTTTATGAAAGAGTTTTCTAAAAATACTGTGTTTCTTTCTTTCTTTCTAGTGTAGCCAATGCATAAGCCTGCTAGTCTCCGATTAACCTTCGTATACCTATGGTAAAAGTGGAAGATTTAATATTAATGTGGTAATTTATCTTTTATAAGACCATAAAGAAATGTACCTAAAATAGCTGAAACAATTACCACTAAAATAGAAACGTAACCAGCACCTACAAGGGTAAACATAGGTCCTGGACATGCCCCGGCCAAAGCCCATCCTAATCCAAATATGATACCACCGAACATATATCGGCTAAAGCTTTTGGCTTTTGGTTGAAAACGAATTTCCTCCCCATGAAAGGATTTAATGGATAGTCGCTTTATCGCCTGAACCATAAAAATTCCAATAACAAGTGCAGAACCTATAATCCCGTACATATGAAACGATTCAAACTTGAACATTTCATAGATTCTAAACCATGAAGCTGCTTCTGACTTGAACATGGTAATACCAAAAACGATACCGATTAATAGATAGGAAACTGTTCTCATAATTTTAAAATATTAGGGGGAAAAGAAAATGAATCATTACCAATCCGCCAATGAAAAAACCAATAACGGCAATTAAAGACGGGAGTTGTAAATTACTCAATCCAGAGATGGCATGTCCGGAAGTACAGCCACCGGCATAACGTGTGCCAAAACCAACCAATAAACCACCGATAATCAAGAGTGCTAAATTTTTAATATCCAACATTGCCGAAAGTGAAAACATTTCAGAAGGCAGGTATGCAGAACCAGCACTTTCAAACCCAAGTGTTTTTAAATCTTGAATTGTATTTGGGTTTATAGCCACAGCTGCGTCCTTGCTTAATAGTTCAGAACCAATAAAACCACCGATTATGGCTCCAAGAACCACAATTAAATTCCATCGTTGGGCTTTCCAATCGAACTTGAAAAAATCAGCCTTGTTACCGGCACCACATATGGTACACATGGTTCTTAAATTAGAAGACATTCCAAAATTTTTACCTACCATAATCAATAAGAACATAATAAGGGCGATCATTGGGCCAGAAACATACCATGGCCAAGGGTCATAAATCCAGTTCATAACATTAGTTTGCGATTTGCAAATGTACGAACATTACCCTATAGCTTAATGTAACATAAGTTACATAAGCGCTTATTCAATTTTTAAAGCGTTCAATAGCTCGTATCATCTAGTTTTACCTTACCGTGAAAGGTCTTATAAAGAAATAAGAAATAGCCAGCTAAAAGTGGCGCACCTATTACAACTATAGTGAGCATAATCCCCAGGGATTTTTGTGAAGATGCGGCATTGTATATGGTGACACTATATTTTGGGTCAATTGTGGATGGTAATAATACAGGATATAATTGTATGGCTACCAACATTAAAAGGAAAGACATGGTTAATGAAGAAAACACCAAAGCATATGCATATTTTTTCTTAGACACCAACCTTGGTACATTGGCAACTGCCAAGAAAGCCAATACGGGGAATACGAATAATACTGGATTTTCTTTAAATTTATCGGTGACACCATGTAAATAAGTTAAGCTATATAACGATGTTGCAGCAAAGCTGATTACGAAAAAAACCATACCTTTTTTTAGTAAAAATGTTAAACGGGCATGTAAACGGCCCTCGGTTTTTAACAGTAAAAATATAGCACCTTGGGTCATGAATAGCGATACCGTGGTAAGGCCTACCATAATAGCGTATGGTGATAAAAAGTTAAAAAATACATCTCCTTTATAGCTGTAGTTTTCACCCAATTCAAAACCCTGTAAAATGTTGCCTAAAACTACCCCTAATAGAAATGCAATTAGAACATTGGAAGTAAAATAAATGATATCCCAAGTTTTGCGCCACCAAGGCATTTCTTCTGAACTTCTAAATTTTATAGCTGAGGAACGCAACACCAAAAGCATTAAAAATAACATAAAAGGCACATACATTGTAGATAGCATGGTTGCATACATTACTGGAAAACCGGCAAATAGTGCTCCGCCACCAATGATTAACCATACCTGATTCGCATCCCATAAAGGGCCAATAGCATTAATGGCTATACGCCTGCTTAAATCTTTTCTGAAAAACAAATGCCATGCTCCCGCACCATAATCAAATCCTTCTAAAATAGCGTAGCCTGAGAATAACAGTCCTACTACTAAATACCATAGTGTTGGGTAATCTATACCTAAAAAAGTTTCCATAGTTATTAGATTAAAGGTATTTTAAAAATTTATCTGGATTTTTGGCTTCGTCATACGGACCGTGTTTGATCTTTTTGTTCAAGGAATAGATAAACAATAGGAATAATATCGTGTAGACCACTAGAAACAGAATTAATGAAAATAAGATCTGATTAGACGATACTTCCTGCGAAAAGCCCTCATCTGTTCTCAAATGACCATAGACTATCCAAGGTTGTCTTCCCATTTCCGCGGCAAACCAACCAACTTGATTTGCTATTTGCGGTAAAATCACGGATAACGCAAAAATCTTTAACAACCATTTTTTATCGAATAACTTACCACGCCACCATAAAAAACTTGCATATAAAGTAAGTCCAATTAAAAACATCCCTATAGCTATCATAATATGATAAAACTGAAAAACGGCATTTACTTGTCCCGGTCTATCTTCCTTAGGGAAAGCATTTAAACCGGTAATGTTTTCATTAAAATCTTGATGGACTAAAAATGATAGGCCACCAGGTAATTTAATACCCGTCACTTTTTGGTTATCGTCATCGACCCAGCCAAACAAATATAAATCCGCAGGCGCGGACTTCTCGTAATGACCTTCCATAGCTGCTAGTTTTGCTGGTTGGTTAACAGCAACACCATCGGCAGAACTATGCCCAGAAATCAATTGAGATAAAGAGATTAGGGTAGCCACACCCAATGCTATTTTAAATGCTTTCTTAGAAATCTCTATATATCTACCCTTTAGCAGATAATAGGCATGTACACTTAATACTAAAAAGGCTCCGGCCAAAAACGCACCTTGCCAAACGTGAATAATCCTATCCACACTTGATGGGTTAAACACCATTGCCCAAAAATCGGTTACCTCCGCTCTTGCATTAAAACCTTCGCCAACAATGTGATAACCAGCAGGTGTTTGCTGCCAGCTATTAGCAACAACTATCCATACTGCCGAAAACATGGAACCTAAAAATACCCCAATTGTAGAAATGAAATGCACCTTAGGTGATACGCGGTTCCAGCCAAAAATCAGTATACCCAAAAAAGCACTTTCCAAACCAAAAGCAAACAAACCTTCTGCGGCTAAAGCACTTCCGAAAATATCACCAACATATCTTGAATATACAGCCCAATTGGTGCCGAATTCAAACTCCATTATAATTCCCGTTGCTACCCCTATACCAAAGGTTATAGCGAATATTTTTAGCCAAAAGCGCGTGAGGACTTCATATTGCTTATTTCCCGTTTTAAGATACAGACCTTCCATCATAACCATTATTAGACCTATACCAATACTTAAAGGTGGATAGATGTAGTGAAAGGCAATGGTAAAGGCAAATTGGATTCGGGCAAGAACTTCGGTGTCCATAAAACTGAAATTTACAAAGCAAATATACTCGTCATATATAGTTTCTTACGTAACAATCGTTACACAAGATAAAAACTTTGTAATGGGTGTAATCTACACTTAAATTATAATGTGACTTAAGTCACATTATGATCACCATATAAGTTTTATTTTTGCCCAGTGAAATTTTCAAAGGTGCTCATATTTACCCTGTTTTTTTTGGTTATTACCATTGGTAGTAGTCTTAAACTATCAATGACTATGGGATATTATGCACTTTTTACCGAAAATTTTATAGAGCGGTTTTGTGAGAATAAAGACAAACCTGAATTACAATGTGATGGTAAATGTGCCCTCTCCAAATTGTTGCTACAGAAAGCTCAAGAGGAAAAGAAACCGTTAAATATTGATTGGTTAAAAAATGAAACGTTACTTTTTTACGAAGTTCCAGAACGTCTAAATTTTCCAGAATATACAAGCGAGAACGTTACGACTAACTCATACAAAAATTTATACCGATTTAAGTTCTCTCAGCGAATAATTCATCCACCCTGTATATAAGCTAACTTCCATTTTATTGCTGCCGAAAATAGACTCTATCTAATTTTCGGCAATCTATCTATATACAATTTTAAAATTTTAACAATGAAATTAAATTATCTGGCTACGCTAGTGGTGTTACTACTAGGGTATTTGGCCAATGCGCAAACATATAAAGGAAAAATTTTAGACAGGAAGACCCAAAATCCTTTAAGTGGAGCACGTATTACTTCTCATAATGAAACAGTTGCTTATTCCGATGTAAATGGTGATTTTGAATTAAAGCTAGACCAAGAAGGTTCAAAAATCACAATTACATATTTAGGATATAAAACTTTGGAAGTTATTGTTAATACTACGGATAGGATTACTTTTTACTTAGATGAAGAACCTATTCAAATAAATGGTGTTTTGGTTACAGGAAACACGAAGACAGACCCTGTGCATACTTTGGTATCCAATAATTTTGCAAAAAAAATTGTTCAGCCAAGAAATGTGGCGGACCTATTTAATGATGTCAACGGATTTTCTTTGATAAAAAGAGGCAATTATGCTATTGACCCTAGTTTTAGATCTTCGCAATACGAACAATTAAATGTTCAATTTGACGGTGGTACCAAAGCCATGCATGCTTGTCCCAATAGAATGGACCCCATTACAACCCATGTAATTCCAGAGGAAATTGAAAAAATTGAAATCATTAAAGGGCCTTATACCGTTCGTTACGGGGCCACTTTTGGCGGTGTCGTAAACATGGTCACCCAAAAACCAGAAAGTGGGGGCTATGGTTTAAGTGGCAGTGTTAACGCTGGCTATGAGAGCAATGGTGAGTCTTTTGTATCTATGGCTAGAATACAAAAGGCTACTGAAAAATTTGATTTGGCGGGTAATTTTGGATATAGGGATTTTGGTAATTATAAGGATGGTGATGGCGTAGAGATACCTTCGTCTTTTCGCAGTCTTGATTATGGAGTAAGGGCCGGCTATAATTTTTCCAAGAACCAAAGGATACAAGCGCATTGGAGACAGTCTTATGGAAGGGATGTTTTACATGCTGGTTTGGCTATGGATACTGATGAGGATAACAGCAGTATATTGTCATTGGATTATAAGTTGACCGGTTTAAACGGCTTAGTGAAAGATGTTAATGCAAAAGCCTATTATAGTTATGTAGATCATACTATGAGCAATACTAAGAGGCCAAGTTTTATGATGGTAGATGCACTTTCTATAATAGATGCTACAACTGCGGGAGGTAAAGTAGAATTACAGTTAAAACCAACGGATAAATCCATATCCTATGTAGGTTTGGACCTGCTACATATAGCAAGAGACGGGGACCGTACCCGTTTGGTAAAGCGTAACATGATGGGGCCGTTGCCAACACCAATAGAATTTGTAGATAAAGTATGGCAAGATTCCTATATTTCTGATTACGGTGTTTTTCTTGAAAATAAGTATAGCATAAATGAAAAAACCATGCTAAATGCTGGTATACGGTATGATATGGTTGTATCGGAGATTAAGGATCCTGAGATGGATTTTCAGAACTTATATCCAGATTTAGATAAACGTTCAGAACATAATGTTAGTGCTACGGCCTCTTTAAAGTACGCCATGTCCAACAAATTTTTATTGGAATTGGCTTTTGGTAGGGGAGTACGATCAGCCAATATGATAGAGCGTGTAATCAATCATTTTACAGTGGGTCAAGATTCGTATGAATATATTGGAAATCCAAATCTGGATGCTGAGGTAAACAATCAATTTGAGATTGGTTTTAAGGGTAATATCCCCTTGTCAGACAATAATTCAGATACCTTTAATTATAACAGTTCTTTTTACTACTCGTATTACAAAAACTATATTGTTGCTGTAATCGATGAAACACAGACTAGAAAATTTATGCCTACACAACAGCCGGTGAATCCTAAAGTATTCCGAAATCTTGATAAAGCATATAAAACAGGTTTTGAAATAAGTGTAGGAATAGATTTTTGGAACAATTTTAATTTCACTACTGAAGTTGCTTATGTGTATGCAAAAAATAAGGACTTAAATGAATCATTGCCTTTGGTTCCGCCATTAACAACGCAGTTAAAACTAGGCTATGAAAAGGAACGATTTTGGGTGAATGCCAATTATACATTGACATCCAAGCAAGATAACTTAGCCTTTAGTTTTGGAGAACAAACCACACCTGGTTATGAAGTGTTAGATTTGAGATTAGGATTCATACCCATTAAAAATATAACCTTAGGGGTGGCAGCTTTAAATGTTTTTGACAAAACGTATAACAACCACTTAAATTTTTCATTCAATAACCAAACTAATTTTGATAGGGTTGCCATAAACGATCCCGGACGAAATTTATCGGTTTTTGCACAGTACAAATTTTAAGTGATTATAAAAAACAGGGGTTATATTGCCCCTGTTTTAATATAATTATGACCAATTTTTTAAGTTGTCTTTTTACCGGTAAAACGTATGACCGATGCATCTCCCTTATGATATTTGCCTTCGTTTAATACCACACTAGTTTCAATAAGGTAGTTAAAAACAATCCCTTCAAATTCATTTTTGACTTCGTCAATGGAAAACAGCATGTCAATGTTTTTAGGTCCTCCTGAAGGATTCCCTAATTGTGATTTAGCAAAAGCCTCAAAAATAATGGTACCATTAGGTTTTAAAAATTGTAGTAAATGTTGGTGTGCTTCTTTTCTTATATCAGCGGGGAAATGAGCATAACATAAGGCCAACACATCATATGTTTTATCTGTGGAAAACGATAGCACATCAGTTACTTCATACGCTAAAGTCAATTCCTTGTCACTGGCTAAATTCGTTGCTTTTTTCTTTGCTGTTGGGCTATAATCAAATGCTTGTACATCCCACCCCTTTTTTAAGGCATAAACTGCATTTCTACCTTCACCTTCTGCCGGGAGTAAAACAGAACCGGTAGGAAGAAGGTCTAGTTCTTCTTTTAAAAAAGTATTGGGCAGTTGCCCGTAAGCAAAATCTGCCTCTGCATAACGTTGGTCCCAAAAATCTTTCATAGACTATGATCTAAGGCATAAATACATATCCTTTAAGCTGGTAATTGGCTAGCACGGTCATTGCGGAAAGGGCCAATTGGGTATTGGGGTTTAAATCTTCTGCATTTATTCCTCTAGCAGCGGTGGCTTGGGCACATACATATAACTCAACACCATATTCTTTGAGCAATTTCAATAATTCAGCATTGGGGTTGACTTTACCGTATTTTTCTTCATACTTAGTGTCGTTCAAAGACGCAAAGGTTGCACCACCATGAATAGCAGCTATAATAGAAACTTCTGACCTAGGAATGTTAGATGACCCTAACATATTTATAACCCGCGCTATTTTCCATAGACCAATATTAACACCATCCATTTCTCTATCATCCTTTACATCAAAAACAAGATTGTATTTTAGGTTTGAATCTGGTTGTATGGCAACATCGGTAAAGTTTTTAATTTTCCCGTAACCATTAATAATTGGGGTTTCCCATTCTTGGGCAGTCATGTGATGAACGGTAAGTAGTAAAAAGGCAAAAATAAAAGTATGCTTCATAATTTTATAAGGGTTAAATTTAGCTATCTAGTTTAATTGGAAATATAGTTAAAATTTATAAGCTATTATCAAGATATTCTGTAACAAATGTTACTGTGAAACCTATTTCAAAAAGTTAAATTAGCAGATTCTTTGCGTAATTTTTTCAATACAAGTAATGGAAGAGTTCAAATTTCTGGCCAGACGCCTTTTTTGGTTGTTCGTAAGTATATTGGCACTAATTACGGTCATATTTATAGGATTGCTTACCTATCGCCCTGATAAGAGCTTACCGGAATCTAGTCAAGAAGTTGTAGTTTCTGAAGAATGGCAACCAAAGGATGTATTGGCGGATATAGATGAGAATACTTTATCCGAAGAAGTAAGATACGGCTTTCTTTTAATATCCGAAACCGGTGGCCATATCGGTCCAATGGCGAAAGACTCTTCTATGCGCTATGCTGGCAATAATCTGACTTGTACCAATTGCCATTTGAAATACGGTACCCAGGCAGGTTCGGGGTCATGGGTAGGCGTTGTAGACCGTTTTCCTCAGTTTGGGGGTAGGGCTAATAAAGAGGGAAGCATTAGGGATAGAATAAACGGGTGTATGGAGCGTAGTATGAACGGCAAAATGTTACCAATAGATTCCAAGGAAATAAATGCTATGGTCGCTTATATGGATTGGTTGGGTGAAGGTTTGCCAGATGTGAAAAAGAAGGAATATAAAGGATACCCAAAAATCAAGATTCCAGATGTAGTGGTAGACTTGGAAATTGGTAATGCGGTATATACTAAAGAATGTTCGGTTTGTCATGGAGAGAATGGACAGGGTATAAAAAAACCAGATGTAAGTAAAGGGTATCTATATCCGCCTTTGTGGGGCCCGGATAGTTACAATAATGGGGCAGGTATGCATAGGATAATCACATCTGCTCAATTTATTAAGAGTAATATGCCTTTTGGACTGGCCACTTGGGAAAATCCAAAACTAACCGATATTGAGGCTTATCATGTAGCAGGTTATATCAATAGCTTTACCAGACCTATAAAACAAAACACCGAAGCGGATTATCCCGATAAAACACTAAAACCAGTTTCCACTTCCTATGGGCCATGGGTAGATGATTTTACACCCGAACAACATAAATATGGTCCTTTTCCACCAATCATTGCCTATTACAAGGAGAAATATAATATCTCCAAAACCAAATAAGTATTCATGAGAAACCTACTTTATCTTTTACTATTATTTCCCCTGCTATCAATAGCGCAAGACAAGACACCCACAGAAAAGAAAGGTGAATTCTCTGGGCAATGGCGTACATTTTTTATGAGTACGATAAACAAGGACGACCTTAAAGACTTTAGTGCATTGGCTACCGGAGGGTATATAAAATATACATATTCAATAACCAAGAATTTACATTTGGGAGCGGCGGTTTATAACACAACCAATTTGGGGCTTCAGGATTTAACTCTCGCGGATGATGAAACAGGAAAACTGAGTAGATATGAAGAAGGTTTATTTGATAGATTGGACTTGGAAAATGATATGGTGTTTTTGTTAGGGGAGCTGTATGTGGATTATAAATTAGGCGGTCATCAGTTTAAATTAGGGAGAATGAAAATTAATACGCCATTTATTAATCCTGAAGACGGCAGAATGATACCTACTTTGGCGCAAGGGTTTTGGTATACGCATACGGCAAAAAAGAAAAACAGGTTTCAATTGGGTATTTTAAATCAAATTGCACCTAGGTCTACAGGAGCGTTTTTTGGAATTGGTGAAAGTATAGGAACATATCCTGTTGGCAGAGGTTTTAACGGTCAGTCTAGCTTATTTGCAGGAAATACAGAGTCTGATTATGTAATTATTACGAATTACGAGTATACTTTTGCAGATAATTTAATGGTTACGTTATGGGATTATTATGTGGAAAATGTATTTAATACTTTTTATCTAAGACCTAGTTGGCAAGTATCTCAGAAATGGAACTTACAAGGGGAGTGGCTACATCAGAATCAATTGGGCCAAGGTGGTAATCCCCAAGAGTCCTTTCAGTATTTCAGGGATACTAAATCAGATATATTAGGTGTAAAACTTGGATATACATGGAATTCGTCACAGATTTCGCTGGGTTATGACCATATCTTACCTGGGGGGCAGTTTTTATTTCCAAGGGAGTGGGGTAGGGAAAACCTATTCAGTTTTCAAAAAAGGGAACGTAGTGAAGGCTCGGCAGACAACCACGCACTAGTACTATACTATAATACGTTAATACCATTGATTGAAGACAAGGCAGCTATGAAGACCATTTTTAGTATTGGAAAGCATTGGAAGCCCTCTGTTCTAGATCCCATATTAAATAAATATGCTATGCCGGATTATACACATTTTAACCTAGACCTATTCTTTAATTTTAAAAGGTTAAAACAGTTAAAACCAGAACTATTAATCGCTACAAAAATTGCCAATGGTGACATTCCTGAAAATTTGAATTTTTATTTTAATAAAACCGATATGGTAAATATCAATTTTATTCTCAATTACAATTTTTAAGAGCTAAATTTCTATAAATAGAAAAAGATGAAACATGTCTTGTTTCATCTTTCTATCCTTTGGGGAACTAAGGTATTAAACGTCTTTACCTTTCATCATTTTGTTCCAGTATAGGTAAGGTAAACCATATTTTTTTAGCATCCATAATCTCCAATGTTCTTTTGAGGAATCAAAAATTAACATTTGCTTTAATTTTGGGTCTGGGGTAAAATTATTGTCATAGTCAAACTCCGCTAACACCATTTTTCCGTAGTCTGTTACTAGCGGACAAGAAGAGTATCCATTGTAAGCCATGGTACCCATGGTGTTCAATTTAATCAACTGATCTATATTATCCACTACAATTGGTACTTGTTTACGAATCGCAGCACCTGTTTTGGCCGTTGGCAATGCGGCAACATCTCCTAGGCCAAATATATTTGGAAATTTGTTGTGTTGCATAGTTTGGTGATCTACGTCTAACCAACCTGCATCGTTTACCAATGTAGAATCTTTAACAAACTTTGGCGCTACGGATGGTGGTGCAGTGTGTAACATATCGTAATGAATGCCATATCTATCGCCTTTCACGGTCACTTTCACATCCTTGTAATTGTACTGAAAGGATTCGTCCAAATGGTTTGCGTCATCTTCCCCTGCCATTACCACACAACCCCCTGCGGAAATATCCTTACCCAATTCATACCAGGCAATTTTTTTCTCGGCATCAACAGCTACCAGTTTATGGAAAAAGCGAAGATTGATATCTTTTCTATCCACTACCTTCATTAAGGTCTTGGCAACTTTCTTTACTCCAAATATTACGGTGCCACTTGTTGCAAAGACAACATCGGTCTTTTTGCGAACCCCACTTTTTCTAAAATAGCTTTCGGCCAAATACATTATTTTTTGAGGTGCACCTCCACATTTTATGGGTGTGGTAGGTTGGGTAAATAAAGCAGTACCTCCTTTAAAATTTTTAATAACGTTCCAAGTATGTTTTGGGTCTGTATAGTTGCTGCAGACCACACCTTTGTCCATAGCTTCACCTAAACCTGGCACCAAGCTAAAATCATAGGCCAAACCTGGGGCTACAACTAAATAGTCATAGGTAATATCACCTTTGGTAGCTGTCTTAACCGTGTTGTTTTCAGGATCAAACCCAGTAGCCTTATCTTTTATCCAAGTAGCACCTTTAGGGATAACACTGGACATCGGCTTTGCTGTTTTATCATAGTCATACGTACCGGCACCCACCAAAGTCCATGCTGGTTGGTAATAATGGGTGTCTGCAGGTTCTATAATGGCAACGTCTTGTGCATTTTTTTGTTTCAGTAGTTGGGCGGCGACCATAATACCTGCGGTACCACCTCCAATTACTACCACTTGATGATGTGAATTCATTTGTGTTATTATTTTTTAAACCTGATAAATATAATCGGTATAATTTGAGAATTATGTAACCAATGTTACATAAAAATGATTATTTGTAATATTTAGATGTAAAAAGGTCTATTTACTAAATAGTAAATAGACCTTGCTTAAGAAATAATTAAATTAATTTATTCTTTTACTTTACAGGTGCTTATCCCGAACAAAGTATATAAAGGGCAAAAATTAATTAGACTCGTTAAAAGGAAAATAGCTCCTAAGGCCAATAAAACATATGCTAAAGTTCCTTCAACAACACCAAAATAATACAATGCTACGAAGACTAAGGCCAAGATGATACGAATTGTACGGTCTGCACCGCCCATATTTTTTTTCATAATAAATTAATTAGTTGGTTAATAAATGTTCAATTAAAACTACTAAACCTGTAATGATACCTATACAAAGAAGACAAATCAATACAAGTTTGAGTACTTTGTTTAAAACCATATTACAATGTAACCATTTTATCAATATACTTTTGTAACAATTGTTACTTAGGATTTTTTAGTAAGGTGTTATTTTTGAGTTAAGTAGAAACTAAATTATGATTGAATATTTTGAAGCTTTTGCTAATGCCTTTACAGGAACATTGAACTGGACATGGAAATCCATAATTTTTGAAGTGCCTTGGTACACTAATTATTTTTGGGGACTTATTATAATTTCACTGGTAGTATGGGGTTTGGAAATTATTTTTCCATGGCGTAAGGAACAAGGTGTATTTAGAAGGGATTTTTGGTTGGACGGATTTTATATGTTCTTCAATTTTTTTCTCTTTGCCATTGTAATTAGCGGTGTATATAAGATGTTAGAGCTGTTTTTTTCTGATATTGGTGTTACTGCAAAAAGCTTGGCGTTAATAGATATAGCCTTGTGGCCCATGTGGCTTCAATTGCTTTCATTTTTTGTCATTTTGGATTTTGTGCAGTGGTTCACCCATGTTTTGTTGCACAAATATCCTTTTTTATGGAAATTTCACAAAGTACACCACAGTGTAAAGGAAATGGGCTTTGCGGCCCACTTGCGCTATCACTGGATGGAAAATATATTTTATAAACCATTAAAGACTTTCGGTGTAATGATTCTAGGTGGCTTTGAACCAGAACAAGCCTATATTGTTCATTTTATGGCCATTGCTATAGGTCATTTTAACCATGCCAATATAAAAATCACTTGGGGACCTTTAAAATATATATTTAATAACCCAGTAATGCACCTTTACCATCATGCGTATGACTTGCCTAAAGGTACCTATGGTGTCAATTTTGGTATTAGCCTAAGTTTGTGGGACTATATCTTTAAGACCAATTATATTCCCGAGGAAAGCGGTAACATTAAATTAGGCTATCCTGGGGATGAAAAAATGCCCAAAAACTTTTTTGGGCAAATTGTTTATGGATTTAGTTCGGGAAAGAAAAAATGAATTATGCTTTTTAAACAGTAATACTTTCAATGGTTCTACCATTT
>CBFIGW010000070.1:0-15450 GCA_965662155.1 Maribacter sp.
TGGGGATTTAAGGATAATGCTTTACGCTATATTTTTATCATACTTAGTATAATACTAATTATAACCATGCAGTTTTTAGCCATACCAATGATCGTTCTTTTTTATGTAATAAGCTCATTGGTGGCGGATAAATTTTAGAATTAAATTTTCTAAAAATAATGTCAAAACTGATAATGATTAGAATATGGTAACTAAAACGGATGAGGAAAATACCGAATTTTGGCTTCGTGGTGCTGTTCCAGGAATTATAGATGTACTACAACCGGCGGCGCATGCGCTTTTGCAAACTAATAAGGAATTATATGAATATACGAATAACTTTCCTGATTATAGGCTATGGGAACAGGTCTATGGTAAGGCATCTGTGGGCTTTCACATGCAACACATAACAGGTGTTTTAGATCGTATGTTGACCTACGCTAAAGGAGAATCCTTATCAAAAGAACAGTTTGACTTTCTTAAAAATGAAGGGGTGGTTAATGATACAATAACTGTAGAAAATTTACAGAAGGACTTTACCGCTATGCTGACAAGAGCAATGGAATACTTTAAATCTATTAAAGAAGAAGAGGTAAAGGAAAAGCGAAGTGTAGGTAGGAAGAAGTTGCCCTCAACGGTAATAGGATTATTGTTTCATGCTGCCGAACATAGCCAAAGACATATAGGTCAATTATTGTTGACCATAACGATGTTGAATTTTAAAAAATAAAATGAAGGATTCACATAAAGCTCCTTGGTACTATCTTTTTTTGCTCATATTGGCAGGTGAATCTGTTTTTATATTGCCCTTTGTTTTAGCAAGGGTATTTAGGCCAACTGTACTTGACGTGTTTCAACTAGACAATACTCAATTAGGTTATTGTTATTCAATTTATGGGTTGGTTGCTTTGGTTTCATACTTGTTTGGTGGTCCATTAGCAGATAAAATGGCACCTAGAAAATTAATGGCCATTGCACTTTGGTTGACTGCTTTAGGAGGCTTAATCTATGCCACATTTCCCAGCTATGAGACATTAAAGGCGTTATATGGGTATTGGGGCTTTACAACCATTTTTTTATTTTGGGCTCCAATGATAAAAGCTACTCGTGTTTGGGGTGGTTTTAAATCTCAAGGTAAGGCATTTGGTTTTCTAGATGGTGGACGTGGTTTGGTAGGAGCGCTTTTTGGTTCTTTAAGTGTATTTGTTTTTTCGATGTTCTTAGTTGTAGAAATTGGTGACGCCACTTTTGAAGAAACTAAGGATGCTTTTAAGTATGTTATTTGGACCTGTTCGGCTATCGTATTTTTTGTTGGACTATTGGTGTGGTTCTTTATGAAAATGCCTAAAACTATTGAGCGTAAAATTATTCTGGATAAAATAACAATCGATAAAATAAAGCTAGTTCTAAAACTGCCTTCAGTTGGTTTGTTAATGATCATAATATTATGTGCTTATGTAGGATATAAGATAACAGATGTTTTTTCACTTTATGCCCAAGATGTGATGTTGTATGATCAAGTTAAGTCCGCGCAGGTAGGAACGTTTATGCTGTTTTTACGTCCAATTATTGGTATTGTAATAGGTATTGTAGCGGATAAGACCCAAACTACATTTTGGCTAGCTATAAGTTTTGTGATATCTTTTACGGGAGCTTTGTTTTTGGCAACAGGCGTCATTTCTGATACCGAAACTATTCTGTTCTTTGTGTCGATATTTATAGTTGCCACCGGTGTTTATGCTGCTAGGTCATTATACTTTGCGGTGATGGAAACCGGGAATATACCCATTGTTCTTACAGGGACCGCAGTAGGACTAATATCCATAGTAGGTTATACCCCTGATATTTTTGCAGGACCGGTAATAGGTTATTTCTTGGATGCCGATCCAGGTCCCAAAGGGCATCAAAATGTTTTCTGGATGTTAGCTGCTTTTTCTGTTGTAGGTGGTATTGCTTCTTTGGTATATTACAGGTTTTATAGAAAAATGAATTAAATGTCAAAAAACCTGCATCTTTTACTTTCGTCTATTATTGTAATTTTTGCTGGATTAGCATATGGGGGTTATCCTCAAAAATTAGCCCCACTTTTATTTGGCTTTGAAGTTGAAGCTTTGGGGTTAAGTCAGATATTAAGGGCTGTAATGGGTATTTATTTCGGCTTGGGGTTATTCTGGTTAACCGGTTGTTTTAAGGAAACGTATTGGAAGGGAGCAACGCTTAGTAATATGTTTTTTATGGGAGGGATTTCTTTAGGAAGGTTGGTAAGTATGCTGTTTGATGGTTTTTCTTTGCCGTTTACAATTGCATTACTCTTAGAACTTCTATTTTTAGGTTGGGGATGGTATAATTTGAAAAATTACGGTAATCCCAATTTTAAATAATTGTTAGGTGTTATAAGTTTTATGTACTTAGAAAATATTAATTGTAAAATTGCAATTAATTAAAAATTATGCTGGGTTAATAGACAATATTACTCCATTAATTATAGGCATTACTGTAACCGCTATCATATGTATTGTGGCTCCTTTTACACAGGCTGGTTTAAACCCTGCACGTGATTTTGCTCCAAGATTGGTAGCTTATTGGGGAGGATGAGGAGCTGCTGTCTTTCCTGAAATAAAGTATAGTTTTTTTACGGTATACACAGTTTCTTCATTCATTTAAAAACAAAACAAGGATAAACTGTATCGTGATTTTATCTATTGGTTAAATACTTATCCTAGTTTATTCTTTTCTCTGTTTTTATTATCTTCAATGCTATTCGAGGTTTGAAAACACATGTAATTATGAAAAAAATTTTGTTAATAAACAAAATAATAATTTTTCTTTTTTTTGCTCATTGTTGTGTAATCACTTTATCGTCGCAGAATAGAAGTATTGAACAAAAAGTTAAGCCAGCTTTTAAAGAATATTTTGGTTTGCCTAGAGTTTCAATTTTCCTTCATCTAAACAAAACAACATATGTAAAAGGAGAGGAGCTTTGGTTTAAAGGGTATTTATACAATCGATTAAAAAACACTCCATTTAAAGAACCTTTGAATCTTTACGTAGGTATCTATGATGCTAATGGTAATCAGATAAAAAAAGAGCTTTTTATTAGTAAGGATGGAATTTCTCAGGGTCAAATAAAAATAGATTCAACCTTTTCTGGTGGATTATTTTACGTGAAGGCAGTAACGAGTTGGATGAGAAATTTTAAAGAAGACGATTCATATGTACAACAATTTGAGGTTATTGTGCAGAAAGAGAACATGGGGGCTGATCGTAAAAATATAGACAGCGAATTGGATGTGCAGTTCTTACCAGAGGGTGGACATGTCATATCTGAGGTTCAAGGAACGATAGGAGTCAAAGTTCTAAATGAAAAGGGGTATGGGGTCAACGGTTTAAAGGCTACTATAAAAGATAGCTCTGGAGATAGTATTACTAGTTTTATGACCAATCGTTTTGGTCTAGCAAAGTTCGATTTTTTACCTAAAAAAAATGAGCATTATAGGGCTTATATTCAAAATAGGAGTAAAGCGAGATTTTCACTTCCTAAGATAGAAGAAATGGGTATAGGTATGACTATTAAAAGGTTATCCTCTAAACGAGTTTTAATATTATTTGGGACTAACCCGGAAACAAGCCGTCAAATAGGAAATAAAACCTATTCATTGCTTTTGCACAGAGATGGTCTTATTAAATATTTAGAAGTGAAATTTCCTGATGATGAGTCTTATGTTTCTTATATTCTTGATTCAAAAGAACTGCAATCTGGAATGAACATTTGCACATTAATTGATAATGAAGGGAATCCAATAGCTGAACGTTTGTTTTTTAATTCGAATGGCTTTAAAACTGGAGACTTGATAACTTCTGTAAAAACTATAAAATCGGACACGGTTGAACTAAGTCTTTTATCAAACAAAAAGTTTGATAGTTTACAATTTCTAAGTGTTTCAATTCTACCCTCAAGAACCCAAGCTTATCAACAGAAAAAGAATATTCTTAGTACATTACTGTTAAGCCCATATGTACGTGGATTTATTGAACAACCGTCTTATTATTTTACAGATATGTCACCTAAAAAAGAGCGCGCCTTGGATTTGTTATTAATGATTCAAGGATGGTCACGCTTTGATTGGGAGAATATTTACGGTACACCTCCAAAAAAAAAATATGATTATCGAACGGGTGTGGATTTGTTTGGAAAGCTAAATTTTAAACTGGCCAAAAACCAAAATTTAATGCTATACCCTAACAAATATGCAAAACCAAGGATATTAAAAATAAAACCTGGCTCGGACAATTTTAAGCTATCCAATTATTACTTGGAAAAAGGTTCTGATCTAAAGATGACTTTGTTGAGTTCTAACGGTAGGTTATCCCGGCCAAATTTATATATAAGAATTGAGAGTGGAATAAATACTGATAAAATCTATAATCTAAGACGAGAAAATTATAGAATAGAGAAACATAGAGCGGTAGGTGATTATAGTTTCAGAAATTATATTCTTCCAGATAATACCATACTGTTAGAGGAAGTAACTGTTACCGAAGAAAATAAAGAGAAACGAATTACAAGCCCCCTAATTACTGAAAGAAGGTTGACCAAGGTTACCAAGGAGATAGAGGGGAATTACCCTCAATTATTGGATTTGATAAGATCTAATGGCTTTAACATTTGGGAAAAACCAAATACGGGATATGATCGAATACGTATTACATCTAAAAGACCATCAGCATTATCCTTAGTTCCTCCTTCCCCAAGGTTATATGTAGATGACATACCTTATTCCGATTTTAACATCTTGCAGGATTTTTCTACAAAAAAGCTTGAAAGCTTCCTTATTGATAGGTCTGGAAACGGTGAGCCAGGTGCTGCTGGTGGTGTAATTAGGGTGTATACTAGAAAGGGCATCAGACTTGATGAAGAAGGATTAACAAATGATAATGACAGGAACAATTTTTTTAGTTATACCATACAAAATGGGTTTACACCAATCAAGGAATTTTATGTACCTAACTACAGTAGTGTTACGGACGATGCTTTTTTAAATTTTGGCACAATTCACTGGGAGCCTAATATCGTTTTGGATTATAACGGTGAGGCTTCTTTTAAATTTAATAATGTAGGATGTAGAGAATTCACAATATTTATTGAGGGTATGGGTGCAGATGGCACCTTATTTTCAACATCGGAAATACTTAAGTTAGACTACGATAAATAAAACCAAAGAATTAATTTGATTAGAAATCCAGTTTCTTTTTACGTAGCTCAAAATTTTGACCTAAATATACCTTTCGTACCATTTCATCGGCCGCAAGGTCTTCTGGGATACCTGATTTTAAAATACCACCTTCAAACATTAGGTATGAGCGTTCTGTAATGGCCAGCGTTTCCTGTACGTTATGATCAGTAATCAAAATACCTATATTCTTGTTTTTCAGCTGTGCCACAATACGTTGAATATCTTCAACCGCAACAGGGTCTACCCCTGCAAAAGGCTCATCCAAAAGAATAAATTTGGGATCCGTTGCCAAAGCCCTAGCAATTTCCGTACGTCTACGTTCGCCACCAGATAATAAATCACCGCGGTTTTTTCTTATATGACCAAGACCAAATTCTTCTATTAAAGATTCCATTTTCATGTGCTGCTCTTTTTTACTAAGCTTCGTTAGCTGTAGCACACTGAGAATATTTTTTTCTATACTAAGCTTTCTAAATACAGAGGCCTCTTGCGCTAGATAACCAATTCCATTTTGCGCTCTTTTGTACATAGGAAAATTGGTGATTTCCATATCATCCAAATAAATTTTTCCTCCATTGGGTTTTATTAGCCCCACAATCATGTAAAAAGAGGTGGTTTTACCGGCACCGTTAGGTCCTAGCAAACCAACAATTTCACCTTGGTTCACTTCTAAGGAAATTCCTTTTACCACACGGCGACCGCGGTAAGATTTCATTATATTTTCGGCTCTAAGCTTCATATTTTCAAATCTAAAACTAATTCATGGAATGAATTAAGGAATTATATCTTATTTAACCTTATGTAGATTTTTCCAGTTCCTCCCAATATTCGTATGCACGTCTTAAATGTGGAATTACAATTGTGCCACCGACCAAGGTTGCAATACCTAGGGTTTCCATGATTTCATCTTTACTAACCCCTTCTTTGTGCGAACTCTCTAAATGATATTTTACACAATCATCACAACGTAACACGGTAGATGCAACCAGACCCAATAACTCTTTGGTTTTAACATCCAAAGCACCTTCAGCAAATGCATTGGTGTCCAGGTTAAAGATTCTTTTTATGATTTTATTGTTGTCCTGTAACAGCTTTTCATTCATTTTAGAACGATAGGCATTAAATTCTTTAACTTGGTTTGACATTCTTTTTCGCTTTTTTAGCTTCTTTTTTAGCTTCGCTTTTCAAAACACGGTTAGATATAAAAATACTTACTTGGTATAGGACCAACACTGGTATTGCAACTATAATTTGGCTAGTTACGTCTGGTGGGGTAATAACGGCCGAGAGAATCAATACGATGACCAGGGCAATCTTTCGGTATTTTTTCATGATTTCCGGGGTGACTAACCCCACCTTGGTCAGAAAATAAATAATAATAGGTAGTTCAAACAATACCCCGCAAGCGATAACCGAAGTTCGAACCGCGCTGATGTAGGACCCGATATCAAATTCGTTCAGTACTTGTTCACTAACCTGATAAGTTCCCAAGAAGTTGATGGATAATGGTGCAACAACATAATATCCAAATAATACGCCCATGAAGAACAGGACTGATGCTATTAATATAAAACCACGGGAATGCTTTCTTTCGTTAGGATGTAGACCTGGACTTATAAATTTCCAAAGCTCCCAAAGCACATATGGGAAGCCCACAACGAACCCTACCCAAATGGCAGTCCAGATATCCGCAGAGAACTGGCCACCCATGGTCCGGCTTTGTATCGTGAAAGGAAGTTCATCTTTACAGAAATCGGATTCCATTCCAATCGAGGTCGCTATATTACAGAATAGGCGATAGGTGGGGAAATCCATACTTTTGGGCCCAAAAATAATAACGTCAAAGACAAATTCACTAAAGACGAAGGCTACGACACCTATAATGACAACGGCTAAAACAGAGCGTATCAGATGCCATCTTAATTCTTCCAAATGGTCTAAAAAAGACATTTCGTTTGGGGGTGTAGTACTTTTATCTGCCATTATATAATACCTTCATTTATCAAATTATGTAAGTGGATAACACCAGAATATTTGCCATTTTCAATAGCTAATAATTGTGAAATTCCTTTTTGTTGCATGAGTTCCAAAGCTTTAATGGCCAAGGTATTCATTTCTATGGTTTTAGGGCTCGTACTCATAATATCTGCAGCAGTGAGACCTTTTATATTGTCATGATTATTTAGCATTCTACGAATATCACCATCCGTTACGACACCAACTATATTGTCACCATCCAACACAGCGGTAACCCCTAACATATTTTCGGATATTTCTACAATTACTTTTTTTACCTCGGTATCCTTTTGCACCTTCGGAGACTTATTGTTTTTCACAAGGTCGGCAACACGTAGATATAACCTTTTGCCCAATGCGCCACCTGGATGGTATTTGGCAAAATCGGAACTACTAAATCCTCTTAACTCAAGTAAGACAATAGCTAATGCATCACCAATGACCAACTGCGCCGTAGTACTGGTTGTTGGTGCCAAACCGTTAGGGCAAGCTTCTTCCGCAACAAATGTATTAAGTATATAGTCCGATTGATTGGCCAAAAATGAATCCAAGTTACCGGTCATGGCAATGAGTTTGTTCTTTCCCCTTTTTATTAAGGGAACAAGCATCTTAATTTCGGGTGTGCTGCCACTTTTAGATATGCAGATAACCACATCATTGTCCTGTATGGTACCTAAATCCCCATGAATAGCATCTCCAGCGTGCATAAAAATTGCTGGAGTACCTGTAGAATTTAAAGTGGCCACTATTTTTGAAGCTATAATCGCACTTTTACCAATGCCAGATATAATAACCCTGCCTTTAGTCTCTAAAATACAATTAACAGCTTTGGCAAAGTCGTCATTTATTAAGGTAACTAGATGACTAATGGCATCACGTTCGGTTTCGATGGTTTTTTTGGCTAAATCAAGAATAGTACGGGTAGATGTCAATGTATTATTCAATTTTATGAATTGCAATCCTAAAAGATTGTGTTATCTTTAAGATTACAAAATTACATAAACTTAATTTTATAGGATATGTATCCTGTAACAAATTAATTTATGAAGTTAGGATTAAAAGTACATATAATTTTTAACGAATTAGAAGCGATTTTTTCCTTCGCCAAAATTTAAAATTTGAAAGAAGATAAAAGTTTGAACGACTTTGACATACATGTTTCCCTTAAAAAGTATTTTGGGTTTTCACAATTTAAAGGTCTTCAGGAAGGTGTTATTAGAAATATACTTCAAGGTGAAAATACATTTGTAATAATGCCAACTGGTGGTGGCAAATCTCTTTGTTATCAATTGCCAGCACTTATGCAGGATGGTACCGCAATAATAGTTTCCCCATTAATAGCATTAATGAAGAATCAAGTAGATGCTATTCGCGGTGTCTCTTCAGAATATGGTATTGCACATGTTTTAAACTCCTCTTTAAATAAAACGGAAATAAAGCAGGTTAAGCAGGATATTGTGGATGGTGTAACCAAATTGTTATACGTAGCTCCTGAATCCTTGACCAAGGAAGAAAATATAGAGTTTCTTAGGTCGGTTACCGTGTCTTTTGTCGCTGTAGATGAGGCACATTGTATTTCTGAATGGGGACATGATTTTAGGCCAGAATATCGTAATTTAAAATCTATCGTAGGTAGGTTAGGTGAGAATATTCCAATTATAGGACTTACAGCTACTGCAACGCCTAAAGTACAAGAAGATATTACTAAAAATTTGGGAATTACGGATGCCAAGCTTTTTAAAGCATCTTTTAATAGGCCTAATCTATTTTATGAAGTTCGGACCAAAACAGAAAATATAGAAGCCGATATAATTCGCTTTGTAAAGCAAAATGCAGGCAAATCAGGAATCATTTATTGTCTAAGCCGTAAGAAAGTTGAGGAATTGGCCCAGGTTTTACAAGTAAATGGAATTAGTGCAGTTCCTTACCATGCAGGTTTTGATGCAAAGACACGTGCCAAGTACCAAGATATGTTTTTAATGGAAGATGTGGATGTAGTTGTAGCTACTATAGCCTTTGGTATGGGTATAGATAAACCAGATGTTCGTTTTGTAATACATCACGATATTCCTAAGAGCATAGAAAGTTATTATCAAGAAACAGGAAGGGCAGGACGCGATGGTGGCGAAGGACATTGTTTGGCTTTTTATTCTTACAAGGATATAGAAAAGCTTGAGAAATTCATGTCTGGCAAGCCCGTTGCCGAACAAGAAATTGGAAATGCACTCCTACAGGAGGTAGTTGCATATGCAGAAACCTCAATGTCCCGAAGAAAATTCATGCTTCATTATTTTGGTGAGGAATTTGATGAGGTTAATGGTGAGGGAGCCGATATGGATGACAATACCCGAAATCCTAAAGAAAAAGTGGAGGCTAAAGAAGATGTGCTTAAACTTTTAAAAGTGGTAAAAGGAACTAGCGAAAAGTTCAAGTCAAAAGAGATTGTAAATGCGCTAAGGGGAAAGGTTAATGCTATAATTAGTTCTCATAAAACTAATGAAAAGGAATTTTTTGGTATTGGATCTGATAAAGACAAAGGTCATTGGATGGCCCTAATCCGTCAAGTACTAGTAGCAGGACTAATGAAAAAGGAAATTGAACAATACGGAGTATTGCATATTACAGAGGCCGGTGAGCAGTTTCTTAAAGATCCGACTTCTTTTATGATGACCAAAGATCATGTTTACAATGCTGCTAACGACAATGCTATTGTCGGCGCTGCTAAATCTGCAGGTGTAGCGGATACAAAATTATTAGCTCAACTAAAGCGACTTAGGAAAAGCCAAGCTGATAAAATGGAAGTACCTCCTTTTGTTGTTTTCCAAGACCCGTCTTTAGAGGATATGGCTTTAAAATATCCTATTACATTGGAGGAATTATTAAATGTTCATGGAGTAGGGGAAGGAAAAGCTAAAAAATATGGCAAACCTTTTGTCAGTTTAATTAATAGTTACGTAGAGGAAAATGATATCATAAGACCGGATGACCTTGTAGTTAAAAGTACAGGGGCTAATTCTGGATTAAAATTGTACATTATTCAAAATGTTGATAGAAAATTACCCTTAAGTGATATAGCATCGGCAAAAGGACTGGAAATCCCAGAATTGATTAAGGAGATGGAACAGATTGTTTTTAGTGGCACCAAACTTAATCTTGCGTATTGGATAGACGATGTGTTAGATGATGATCAACAAGAAGAGATACATGAATATTTTCTTGAGGCAGAAACAGACGATTTAGAAGAAGCCATGAAAGAATTTGATGGTGAGTATGAAGATGAGGAATTACGTTTATATCGCTTAAAATTTATTAGTGAAGTAGCCAATTAGTATAACAGTATTTATTTTACAGTTCGCTCCAACAATGTTATTTCCATAGTATTAGTATCAAAAGATGCATCGATCCCAATTGGGAACGTAAAATTTTGTTTTACATGACCAAATCCCATACCATAAACTGCCGGTATTCCTAGTGGTTTTATTCTGTCAATGAGGACTTCTTTTAAATTAAACGAATTAGGGTTGTTGCTATCATTGCACCCTGCGCATACTCCAAAAATAATACCCGAGGCACTTTTAAATGTTTCTCCTTCAATTAATTGGGTAAGCATTCTGTCAATTCTATAGGGTGCTTCCTCTACATCTTCAATACAAACAATTTTGTTCGTAAAATCTATTTGATGGGGTGTTCCTATCAGCGCATTAATTAAGGTTAAGCTACCACCACATAATTGTCCCTCTACTTTTCCAGACGTTATAACATAGCGTTCGTATTCTGGTTTATTTGTATTTTCATCGTTAATTACCGGATTTTTAATTACCAGTTTCTTTTTCGGTTTTCTAATTATGTTTTTAAGGGAGGTTAGACTATAGGAGTTGTTTAGGGTACTACCTACGGGCCCATGAAAGGTTACCAAGCCTGTAAGCTTGTGAATACCGTTCAATAGTGCTGTAACATCACTAAACCCAATAAGAGCCTTAGGATTCTTGCTAATTAGTTTATAGTCTATCATATCCATAATCCTAGTGCATCCATAACCACCTCTAATGCATAGTATGCCATCAACAGATGTGTTGTTAAACATATGATTTATGTCTGCGGCCCTTTCCTTGTCGGTGTTGCTAAAATAACCGTACCTGCCTAGTATTCTATTGGTATGATATACTTTATAACCCAAATCTTCTAGCGTAGTTATGGTTTCAGTCAAAATGTTTTCAGAAAAAGTATATCCCGGTGCTATTAGTCCGATTGTATCACCTTTTTTCAAGGCCTTTGGAACTATTTTTTTTACTTTATTTTTTGAAATACCATTTTTGGCTTGCAGGTTAAAGGGAGTTAAGGCTGTAAATGAAATGCCAACTAATCCACTAACAAAGTTTCGTCTAGAATTCATAGGTTAGGTTAATATTTTTAAAAGTAACTAGAAAAATACAGAAAGTAAATTACCGTTGAAAAATACTTGTTAATCAGAATTTATAATAATTAAAAAACCCAATGTTCAAATAAACATTGGGTTTGGCTCTCAAGTATTGTCTTTTTTAAGGTGCAGAAGTTCCGCTTTGGTCATTTTTAGATCTTCGTAATTGCCGCTGTATTTTTTTAATTGCAGATTCAATTGACTTTTCAGGCTCAATAATATTATACTCGCCCCAAAAATCAGGGTCGGCAAACCCAATCGCTTCGTCACTTAGAATAATACTGGATTTCATACGTTCTTTTGACTTTGGTTTAAAATCATCAATATTTTTTTCCCAATCCGTTACGGCCATTTCACAACTCATGCTATAAACAGAATTAAATAATTTTTTATCCCAGTCAATTTTAAACTCTAATAGAACATTGCTGTAACCATAATACCACTTTCCATTTTTTTCCCGGTAATCTACTCTATATGCTACTTCTGTAGGCCATACATCTGCATTGTAAGGTTTTTTTCGTACAAACATTTTAGCGGCTAATTTTTTATCAGTGATATTTAGTGAATATATGGCACTGGTTAGTATTTTGTTTTCAGCATCTATATAGAGTTTACCCTTAAACAAAGGATCTAAAATTTCTGGTTTTTGTTTAAAATCGACCACATAAATAAGTTTGTCATCAACTCTAGTTGAATTGACAAAGGAAAAATTATAATACCCTATAGTTTCCTTTGTAAAAATATAATCTGGGTATTTAACCATATCCACAAAAAGCGCATTAAAAGGTCCACCTTGTAGTTTTAGCGCAACGGTATCCAATTTACTGTAATCTGTGCTTTTGCGTACTTTGAATAATTGTACGGCATCTATTCTGTTAGAGGAATAAGGTGTCTTAAAAATATTTACGACAGCTTCGGACAAGCTAACATTTTTCCTTCTTTTTTTAATGGTCTCTCTGTAAAATGCTGTCATTAAAGTGGGTTCATTGATGTAGTTCTCACCTTTTTTTTGAAGTGTTTCCCGAACCAATTTTCCAGCATCTTTAGGAACACTCAAATTAACTTCCGACAGTTCTGTAATAAGCTCGGTCATTGCTATTTTATTATTATCCGATGAAAATTGATTTATTGGTAGGGATATGGTTTTATAACCTAAGAAGGAGACTGTCACATTTTTCCCTACACTTGACTGTGGTACTTTTAGAGAAAATTGACCTTCGGTATTTGTTATGGTGCTCACATTGGTTCCCTCTATGCTTATTGTCGCAAAAACAAGTGGTTTTTTGGTATTGTCATCAACGATTTCTCCTCTATATTCTTTGAAAATATTTTCTTGCCCATGGAGAATCCCTAATTGGGCAACCATTAAAAAGAATGAAAAAAGTAACGTTCTAACAATGGATTTGTTTGGGTGAATATATAATTTATTGAACATGATTTTGAATTATTTTTTGCAATTTTTTATAAAGAAAGATAATCATTTTAAAGCATAAAAGGTGTGTATGAAATGTTAACGTTAACTGGTAAAATGATATTTATAAATTGGGGTATGGTTAAATCGTAGAACACATTTTGCAGAAAGGTAGATTAAGTACAATAGGTTTGTAACTTAATTATGTGTTTTGGACGAGGTATTTACTAAACGTTTAATTTCTTTTAGCTCTTCTGTAGTAAGGTCTCGCCATTTTCCAACGGGCAGATCTAAACGCACGTTCATTATACGGATACGTTTTAGTTTTTTAACGTTGTAGCCCAAGTATTCTGTCATACGCCTAATTTGACGATTTAAACCTTGAGTTAAAATAATACGGAACTGATAGTTACTTACTTTGATAACTTCACATTTTCTTGTTACAGTTTCAAGTATCGGTACACCATTTCTCATTTTTTGTAAAAAATCTACTGTAATTGGTTTGTCAACGGTTACTAAGTATTCTTTTTCGTGGTTGTTTCTTGCTCTTAGAATTTTGTTTACGATATCTCCGTCGTTAGTCAAAAAAATAAGCCCTTCACTGGGTTTGTCCAAGCGTCCAATTGGAAAAATTCGTTTTGGATAATTGATAAAATCTATGATATTGTCCTTTTCAACTCCTGTGTCAGTGGTACATACAATACCTATTGGTTTGTTGAAGGCAATATATACAGGCTGTTCCTTTGGTTCGTTAACAATGGTGCCGTCTACTTTTACTATATCGCCTTCTTTTACTTTGGTGCCCATTTGCGGAACTTGGTCATTAATGGTTATACGGCCTTGTTCTATTAATTTATCTGCAGCACGACGAGAGCAATAACCTACTTCGCTTAAATATTTATTTATTCTTGTCTGTTTTAATTCTTCCGACATTATTTGTTTTCTATCGTAGTTTTTCCCTTTTAAGCTCTAATCTATAAATCTCCCTGCCAAGTTCCGCTAGAAAAGGTATGCCTATTTCTTCATACTCATATTCATTATCATTGAATACACCATTTTTATTCACTAGAATAGTTGCCGAAAGCATAAAATCTATATCATTTTTGGTGTCCTTTATATAGGCTATGTCCGTTAAGGTGCCATAGGCAAACCCAACTTTATTGTATATTCTAATATAATCAGGAATATTTTCTTTGGTGTCCCCGAACATAAAAAATTTACAATAACCATCGTAATAGGTCTCCTGGTCATAACCGGCATTCCTAGGTAAGGTTTGCATTGCTTCGAGTAAAAATTGACTTTGTTCCTCACTAACGTCAAAACGCTCTTCACTGGAAAACAAGTTAGGAAAGATCACACGTTTTAAGACTTCGTGTTGCGATTCTATAGGGTAGTAGTTTTTTAGTTTAAAATCAAAAGGCTCTTCTATTAATTCATCGTTTTCAATATAGCCATTACCTTTTTTTATCTTGTTTAATTCCAATGGATGGGGAAATGTGTTTAAACTTGGTTTCGTAACACCTGTTGTGCTATCATTTAGATAGATTATTAAAGGTTTGGTTTTTAAATCCTCTGTATGGTAGCCTAACCGGTGGGATATACGAACGGGGGCAACACCTTTTTTTTCTAAGTTGTTGTTAATGGCATCTTGCCCTAATAATTCTACCAGTCTGTTGTTGGCCAAGTTATCACTAACTGTGAAGATTTTTATAACGTCCTTTGCAAATGTACTTTCTATAGTATCACCCTCTATATAATATCTCGTGTTTACATCCAAAGTATCTGTTTGGTTCAGGCGTTCCAAGGCAAGCACCGCAATTGGAAACTTAACCGTGCTTGCAGGATAAAAATAATTCTTGCTATTTACCTGAAAATCGTAATCCGAAAATATAATACTGTCTTTTATTTTGTCAATTTTAGTATACCTAATTTGAACTTCAAATTCATCAATATTATCCATTACTTTTTGGATATTGGGATGTTCGGACGCTAAAGCAAGTTCTAATAGATTGGCGTTAGTTATTCCCTTCTTACAGGAAAAAATTAAAAGTAGGAATAGTGATAATAATAGTTTTTCCTTATGCATAGCTAGGTTTAATCTTTATAGACTTCGCCTCTATGTGGTTTTAGGGCGTCCCTTACGGAAATCATATTTTTTTCTTCTACAACCATATATGCCATACTAAACATATCATTTATCTCTTTATGGCCCGTAATGTCTAGTTCTAGTGCTTCTATGGCAATGTATTCTTTCAAATGTTTTTCATGATGCTCCGCTGTCTTGAATGCGGCAGGACCCCTAAAATCCCAAATGAGCTTTATTTTTCTATTCAAAATATATTTTTAACGTTCAAAATTAAGGCATAGAAGGTAATAATGGATATTCAAGACCG
>CBFIGW010000071.1:0-15432 GCA_965662155.1 Maribacter sp.
TCTAGCATCTTTTATTTTGAAGTAATTTAAAAATGACTTCATAGTTGTTTTGCGTAAAAATATTCTCTCTCACAGTTGAAATTCAGATTTTAAGGACATGGTATAATTAGGTTTTATTTATGTAAGAAAGTGCAAAATTGCATTATGTATTTCTATTTGCTTAAAAATAAACCCTCTTAAATGAAATTTCAGAGGTTATAGATAAATATCTTATTTAAAGAATAATTAATCTACTAGTCGTAAACATTATTCTTAAATGTTGACCGTATGTAGCACTAAATACTAAAAATTTGTAATGATTCTATTTCGATTGTAGGAATACAATTACTATTTCAACTTTAAAAATACAAGAATTATAATCAATCACTCCTGTTTTTTAACAAGCTCTTTTATGAATAATAATGTTGAAAAATTAATATTTTAGCTAAAAAATTATGAAAACCTTAAAATAAATCAAAATAAAATCTTAAATTATGCGAAATTTTTGTTAATAAATTTCATGTGGTATGTGAGGTATTTCTAGTTTTTGAATGGTGTGAAACTTAGTTCTGGAGTATAAAGGAGCTTAAAATTCATGAATTTTAGAGTTGTTATCATTCCTCAAAGCCAAAAGTTCAATGTTATTAAGTTAATTTTAAGAAAAATTGAAATTAACACACAAATTGTTGCTGATAATTAAATAAAGCATTGCTGAAATCTATTAATTAATATGACCAGCGATATTAATAACTAACTACAATCAATATTAACTTAAACTTTAATTATTTATGAAGAGTACATTTCTAAAGGGATGTTTGCTTGTCGGAGCATTTTTATGTTTTGGATTGGTAAATGCCCAAACAGTAACAGGAACGGTTTCTGATGAAACAGGACCTCTGCCGGGAGCCTCGGTTCTTGTTAAAGGCACAACAAACGGAACTCAAACGGATTTTGATGGAAATTACGTGATCGACATCACAGATAACAATGCGGTGTTGGTATTTAGTTACATTGGATTCAAAACGGTAGAAGTACCCGTTAACGGACAAACAACCATTGATTTAACTTTAGAGGAAGATGCGGCCGCATTGGATGAAGTGGTTGTAACTGGTTATGGAACACAAATTAAAAAAGATTTAACAGGTGCTGTATCCGTAGTGGATACAGATGAGCTTTTAGCGGTTCCAGCTACTACCTTCGCACAGCAATTACAGGGTAGGGCTGCTGGTGTTAGTATTATTAACGATGCCCGTCCTGGGGGTGAGGCTACCGTCCGTATACGTGGTTTTGGTACAGTGGGTAATAATGAGCCCTTATATATTATTGATGGGGTACCTACACAGGCACAAGCTAATTTGAACCCTAACGATATTGAATCATTGCAAATCTTAAAGGATGCTTCTGCTTCTTCTATTTATGGTTCACGAGCTGCCAACGGTGTTATAATCATAACGACTAAAAAAGGTAAATTAGGTAAACCTACAATATCGTATAGTACCTTTTATGGTGTAGGCTCTCCTGAAAAAGACCCAGAGGCCTTAAATGCAAGAGAATTAGGTGAGTATTTATATTTGGCCGATTTATATGCAGGTAAAACACCTGGTCACGGTCAATATACTTTTGGTCCTAATGGTGAAGTTACGATTCCTGATTATGTTTTTCCAAGCGGTACGAACGAAGGTGATGCAGGTACGGACCCTAGTCTTTATGCTTTAGAAGAGGGTAATATTTATGCTATTACACGTTCGGCTGATACTAATTGGTGGGACGCTGTTACCCGTTCTGCACCTGTACAGCAGCATAATATTTCTGCTTCGGGGGCCACTGAAAGCGCTAGATATGCATTTACCTTGGGGTATTATGAACAGGACTATTTAGTGAAATTCGCTAGTTATAATAGAATTTCACTTAGAGCGAACACTGAATTTAAAGCAATTGATAAGAAATTGACTATTGGGGAGAATTTCACTGCTTCTTTTGACAATCAAAAAGGGGACTTTCAAAATGACCAAGAGCAAAACGCCGTATCTGCCGCATATAAACACCATCCATTACTTCCTATTTATGACATAGCTGGAAATTTTGCGGGTAGTAGGGGAGCGAACTTAGGTAACAACTTTAATCCTTACGCTGTTTTATCTAGAAACCAAGATGACCGACAGTTCAGATTGCGTTTATTGGGTAATGTTTATGCCAACTATGAAATTACTCCTAACTTGAGTATCCGTTCTAGTTTTGGTGCGGATGTTAGAGCACAAAGAGAAAGGGATTTGGGCAGGCCTCAACCTGAATACGTGGAGGGTAATTTTATTAATAGCTCAACTGCAAGAGAGGAGTATGAGTATCAATGGACTTGGACCAATAGTTTGGAATATACCAAAACTTTTAACGATGTTCATAATTTCAAAGGCTTTTTAGGAGTAGAAAGTATTCAACAATTTGAAGAAAGGTTTGGTGCTTCAAGACAACGTTTCGCTTTTGAAACAACCAATATTTTAAGTTATTTAAATTTGGGTAACGCGACTACTTCTACCAATTATGGTTTTGTAGAGCAAGATTATTCCCTTTGGTCACAGTTCGGAAGGTTGGATTACAACTATGACGGTAAATACTTGGCACAGTTTACCTTGAGAAATGATTCTTCCTCTAGGTTCCAGTCAGCATCTAGAAGTGCTATTTTTCCTGCATTCAGTTTGGGGTGGAGGGTTTCTGATGAAAGCTTTATGGACAATGTGGATTGGATTGATGACCTCAAACTAAGATATGGTTGGGGACAAACAGGAAATCAACAAATTGGAGACTACAATGCATTTACAACATTCCAATCAAACATTGGTACGGGAGGTTATCCTATTGACGGAAACCCTTCGTCACCAGCTATTGGATTTGCGCCGCAGGCATTTGGTAATCCTGATGCTAAGTGGGAAACAACAACGTCTAATAACATTGGTTTGGATTTAACTATGTTGGATAATAAACTTACCTTCTCTTTAGATGCTTATGAACTAGTTACTACAGACATGTTGTTTCAAGTACCAGTTACTTATACTGCAGGTCAGGCTGATGCTCCGAGATTTAATGTTGGTGGTATAACAAACAAAGGTATTGACTTAAATTTAGGGTTCAGTGACCAAAAAGGAGATTTTGGTTATAGTATCAATACTAATTTCTCACATTACACGAATAATGTTGATAAGTTGGACGATAATCCCAGTACTCGTTTTCTTGGTGGTTCTAGAAGAGTCCCATCTTTGACGGTTACACAAGCAGGTTCTCCGTTATCTTCATTTTTTGGATTCAAGACTGTGGGTATTTTTCAATCTCAAGCAGAAGCTGATGCTTGGCCAGAATACGGTTCATATAATGCCCCTGGAAAATTAAAAGTTGCTGACATAAATGGTGATAATGTAATCAATGATGATGATAGAACTGTAATAGGAAACCCACATCCAGATTTTGTCTATGGAATTAATATCGATCTTACTTATAAAAACTTGGCATTGAACATTTTTGGTAATGGTTCGCAAGGAAATGATATCTATAACTATGTACGGTACTTTGCCGATTTTAATACTTTTCAAGGTAATAGGTCTAGAAGAGCTTTATATAACGCTTGGCAACCAACGAATCCTCAAGCAGATCCAAGTACTTGGGTAGCAGCGAACCCTAATGCTACTGTGCCTATTATGGATGCGAATGATCAGGTAAGTAGCCGTCCATCATCTTATTTTGTAGAAGATGGTAGTTACTTTAGAATTAAAAATGTACAGTTAACGTATAATTTTAATGAAAATTTGTTAAATGCTATTCCTGGAATATCTAGAGCCTCTATCTATGTTCAAGGACAAAATTTAGCCACTTTTACGAATTATACGGGCTTAAATCCAGAGATACAAACACCTAATAGTATTGATATTGGTTATGATGGAGGATTCATGCCTGTTGCAAAGACTTTCCTTTTGGGACTTAATGTGACTTTAAATTAAAAATATTATGTTAAATACAAATATCATGAAAAAGAAGAATTTAGTACTTATAATTATGATTGCCTTTCTAGGGCTGGTCATTGGTTGTGATGATGATTTTTTAGACAGACAGCCTGAAGGACGATTTAGTGAAGGTGATGTAGCCACAGCGGAAGGTGTTGAAGGACTACTTGTAGCTGCCTATACAATGGTGCCAGGAGGTGGTCTGACTGGTCAAACATGGCACAATGATATACATAGTTGGGTGTTCAACATTGCATCAGATGATGCCCTAAAGGGTACTGATGCTGGTGACCAACCAGAACAGTCTTTTATTGAGGCATATGATTTTCAGGCATTTAATGTGCATATCCGTGACAAATGGAGGGGATTGTACAAGGGTGTTGCCGCTACTAACAATGTAATTAATACTCTAGCGCTGGTTGAAGATATCTCTGATTCAAGAAGAAATCAGATAATAGCTGAAGCAAGATTTTTACGTGGACTATTCCATTTCGAGGCTAGAAAGATGTGGCGTAATCCAGTTTATATCAGCGAGGAGAATTATGTTCTTAACGATTTGGAAAGCACAAAAATCCCTAACGATCGTGAAATCTGGCCTTTTATTGAGGCGGATTTTGAAGCTGCAGCATCTGTTTTACCGACTACACAGAGTGATGTGGGAAGACCTACAAGTTGGGCTGCTAAAGCCTTCTTGGGGAAAGCTAAAGTATATCAAGGTTTTGATGAAAATGGCTCGGCCAATACGACAAAAATGCAGGAAGCGAAAGCTATTTTTGATGACATAATTAATAATGGTCCATTCCAGTTAATGGAAAAATTTGAAGATAATTTTCTTGTAAGCACACGTAACAACGCAGAGTCTATTTTTGAGGTTCAATATGCAATAAATAGTGCAACCGGTGATGCAGCTAACCGAGGAATTGGATTAGCGCATCCCTATACTGACCCATGGGGCTGTTGTGGTTTCTACCAGGCTTCCCAGAATTTAGTTAATGCATACAAAACGGATGGTGGTTTACCATTGTTGGATAATTTTAATGACCAGGATGTTCCTGCTACAGTGGATGAAACAACTACCTTGTCTACTTACACTGGAACACTTGATCCTAGAATAGACCATTCTTTGGGTAGACCTGGTATATTGTACAAAGGGTTTAAAATTTACCAAACCGATTTTGTGAGGGATCTTTCATATGCAGGACCGTTTTTCTCTATGAAACATGTTGCGGAGCCAGAAGCCTTTGGACAAGGTGGTTGGGGTAACCTTTCTGCCAATAACTATCGAATAATGAGGTTGGGCATGATATATTTATGGTTAGCAGAGGCAGAAGTTGAATTAGGCAATTTAGAACGTGCAAGAGAATTGGTGAATACAATTAGGACGAGGGCAGCTAATCCGGCGGGATTTGTTCCTATGGCGACCCAAGGGACAGATCGTAATGATTTCACTATCGAAGAAGGTACACCTGCTGCAAACTATGATATTGCTACTTATGACGATCCTTGGACAGATGCGGCAGTTGCAAGAAAAGCGGTGCGTTTTGAGACTAGATTGGAGTTTGCCTTAGAGGGGCATAGGTTTTTTGACTTACAGCGTTGGGGAATTGCTGCGGAAACATTGAATGCCTATATAGCTAGTGAGTCTCAGAAAAGAACCTATTTACAAGGAAGGACTTTTGTTGAAGGTAAAAATGAATATTTCCCTATCCCACTTGAGGCTATTGATCGTTCAGCTGTTGATGGCACTCCTACCTTAACACAGGACCCTAATTATTAATTAAATTCGTTTTAATTTAAATAATTTATATTTGAAAAGGCCATGAATAATTTTATTCATGGCCTTTTTGTATTATAACTTCTGACTTCATTCAGTTATTCTCATAAATATATATAGGTATGAACATAGGTTATGTAGTGTTATTATTCTAAACCGTTTTTTATCGTGTAATCCCAAGGAAGTGCTTTTGTTTACAAATTTGGATGTTTAAGTAACAAATGTTGGATTTAGCAATAAACTAGTTGAAAGTGATATTTTTAATTTTCTAAAGGAAGAATATAGCTTCATTGGGGATGAGGAGTGCTTGTTGCTGGTTTTGATAATGATAGTCAGCTAAACCTATTTTTTACGGGTAACTAAGTTGAACCCATAAATGATATTCAAATATTTGATTTTAGTATAGATGGCAATAAGGATTTACTATTGATAGACAATAACTTTGGTAATGAAACTTTTATCGGTGAGTATGATTCTTTTAAGGAACTAATTTTGAACGGAAACCGATAATAGGATTATAGCCCAGTTTTAGTAAAAAGAATGAGTTTTTAGGGCCAGATCCAGATATGCTAAAAATACGGTTACCTTAAAAAGTAAAAACAACGTTTATTTTTAGAAATTTGGAATAGGGATAAACTATTGGTATTTAAGTGATTAATGTAATCATGTGTATGATAGATAGAGTAAAGTGCTAAGTTGAATTTTCAATTCAATTAAAGATGTTATTTCTTAATTCATTTAAAATTTAAGTTCTTATAAAATTCATGAATTTTGGGGTGATTATGTGTTCTTTCTAGTTATGATAGCCTGTTATTAATGTAACTTGTTAGGGAGTAATTGTTTATAATCTTTCTTTTTAAAGTTAGTTTGTTTAAATTTCAGACAAAGGTGGTACTAGGATTAGGGCCACCTTTTCAATTTCAAATGTTTTGATTTATCCCAGTATTGATACATATAAAAGTAAAAAGCTTGTAAATGAGTTTAAGCCTCACTCAAATATTACCTGACTCTTCGTTTAATTGTTTAATAAAAAACGAAGGTAAAATACCTTGTCTTTTTTTAAATGCGGTATTAAATGTGTTAAGGTTGTTGTAGCCTATGGATGTGGAAATATAGCTAAGCTTGCTATTTCTAAATTCTTCATCTTGTATCAACTTCGTAAGAAGATAGTTTATTCTTAAATCGTTTATGTAATTATTAAAATTAGAGCCTTTCTCTATGTTTATTACATGTGATAAGTATTTGGAGTTGGTTTTTAATTTTTCGGAAAGGTGGTGAAGATTACAATTTGGATCAATAAAAAACTTTTCATTTTCTAATTTTTCTAATTTATTTAGAATAATGTTAATGACACTATCATCCATTTTAGGATGATTATTTTCATTTTTAGTAACAGATTTATTTTTTTTAATATAGTCTTTACCTTCTGCTTTTAATTGGGATTCTAAATTTTCAATTGTTTTTCGGTACAACAATTTGTTTTTCTCCTTTATTTTAACATAGCTAAATACCGCAAAAATGCCTAGAATCGCGCATATAGAAAAACTAAAAATTATGGTTTTATATTTAGCTTTCTGATTTAAATACTCCAATTCAAGTTCTTGCTGTTCGTGGCGGGCCTCTTTAATTTTCCTTCTCGTTTCTAGTATTATAATTCGTTGTTCTTTTTCGTTGTTAAAAAGAGAATCTTTTATTACATCATACAAAGTTTTGTATTCAAAAACTTTAGTTTGGTTATTGGTTGAGGTATATAGTTCTGTTAAAATAAGACTGTTAGATTTAATGACATCAAATGCATTAATGTTTTCAGCAGCATCTATACTTCTTTCATAGCTTAAAATAGCATTTAAAGTATCTTTTTGTTTAAGATATAGTTCTGCTTGGAGTATTAATGCCCTTGGGATTCTAAATCTATAGTTGTTCTTAGTATTTAAAGCCATTGCCTCGGTCAAATTGTTTTGTGCCTTATCGTACTCCCCAGAGTTCATATATATATCGGCAATATTCATATATACACTACTTTTTATATAGCTGCCAGGGGAGTATAACTCTTTTTCTAATTTGGTAAAGTAGTCATACGCTTCCAATGCCTGTTTTGTATCACCCAATTTGGCAGACATTCTTGCAATTTCATCTACTTTTTGGAAAAGAAGGTACGTTAGGTTTAGTTCTATGATGAAGTCCAAACCTTTAAGGCAATGGTCTAATGCTTGTTGGTGTTTTTCTAACCTTAAATAATAATGCGACAAAGCAGCATGTGCATGCATTAATAAATATTTGTTATTTGTTCTTTCTGCAATATCTAATAGTTGTAAACCTGTATCTAATGCTTTATCATATTCCCCTTTCTCCGTATGTATGTCTGCTTTTAGATTGTGGAGGTCTCCATAAATTTTGGGAGAACTTCTATGATTAATTTTAGAAATTGAAATCATCATAGAATTCATCGAAGCATTAAAATCACCAATTATAAATAAATAGTAGGCATAATTATGTAATGATTTATGTATTCCATTAAAATAGTTGAGCTCTTGTGAGAGGTCAAAAGCTTCTTTATTGTAACTAATTGCCGTTTCTAGATTTTGGTATATATAATAACGATATAGTTGATGTAATATATCTATTTTTTCAATACCATAAGTAGCATCTTTCTTAAGTATAAGAGATTTTATTTCTTCATCTTTATGTATCTGTTTTGTTTCTGTAACTAGTTGGTCTATTTTCTTAAAATATAGCTGTAGACTATCATTTTTTACACTTTGAGCTGAAATTAACTGAACTATAAACAAAAAGATTAAGAAAAAAGCGGCTTTGTTCTGTAGGTTCAAAATTTTAGGATTGATTGCTAATTGATCTTAAAAATAGTGAATTTAACTTTCAATGTATTAATAAATTTTCTTGATTAGATGTTGTTAGTGCCTTATTTTATTAGTGTTTAAAGAACACTTAAATTATTTTTTCTTCATTCCATCGGTAAACCAGGATGTTTAAACTAAATGCTAAGATAAAACCAAAAGCATCTTTCACCCTTACATAAAAATGTATTTAGTTTAAAGTTTTTGAAATTTTGAATTATTGCTTGAGGCTATCCCAGCTTACCGGATAAAAATGGAGAATGGTTATGTTTTTAAACAATTGTCGGATTAGTGGCATGCTAGTTTAACCATAATAAGTGTCTATTCCTTCTTAAGTATATAGTTTGTTGCCAAATAATGAAATAGTATATTGATACTGGGAATCCTAGTCTAAATAAACTATAAGTCGGGGAGCTCTCCAAAAAACTGAAAACATGTTTAGTTACATTAGTGCCTTTGTTTATACATTTGGTAAATGGAAAAGGAATAATCTACGACCATAATTTTTAAAAAGGATAAGGAAAAAGAATTAGATGGAAAAAAATGAACTTTACCCAATTTTTTTAAAAGTATCTCAACTTTCTGTACTCATAGTTGGTGGGGGTAACGTGGCTTTAGAAAAATTAACCTTTCTATTAAAATCTAGTCCAAACGCTAATGTGGAAATGGTAGCGTCTTTTTATAGAGATGATACAGTGGAGTTGGCCAAAAAATATAAAGTAAAAATGAATATTGACATCTATAAAAGAAGTTACCTGACTGGTAAGCATATTGTGGTGGCCACAACTGATAATGTGGAAGTCAATGAACAAGTATACCATGATTGTCGTGAAAAAAGTATTTTGGTAAACGTGGCAGATAATCCACCATATTGTGATTTTTATATGGGAGGAATCGTAACGAAAGGAAATGTGAAAGTAGCTATTTCTACCAATGGCAAATCACCGACTACCGCTAAAAGGCTAAGACAGTTTTTTGAAGATGTAATACCTGAAAATATTGATGATTTAGTCAATAACCTAAATGAATTTAGGAAGACTATTAAAGGGGATTTTGAAGAAAAGGTAGAAACGTTAAATGAATTTACCAAAGGCTTGGTAAATAAAAAGGAGAAGGAATGAAGATTCGAATAAAAGGCAATTCTATACGCTATAGATTAACCAAATCAGAAGTTGAGACATTTTGTGATAAGGGACATTACAAAGAAGCTACAGATTTTGGCACTAAAAAATTCACATATTCAATTAGTGCAAAAAAAGATATTCACTTATTGGAAGCTGAATTTAAAGATGATACCGTTACCATGTATCTAAATCTTGATGAAAGTAAATCTTGGGCCAATAATGACAAAGTAGGATTTCAACATAAGTATAAGACGGCAAGTGGTACAGAGCTTTCGTTATTGCTTGAAAAAGATTTTGTTTGCATGGACGAAACAGTAGAGGACCAATCGGATAACTATCCCAATCCTAAGGTTGATAGCTAAATCTTTTTTGGCAATATCTTTTAAACAAGAGATATAAAAAACCCCTCATGTGAGGGGTTTTTTTAGTGTAAATTTTCCTCTATAATTATAAATGTTAAGTTAATTTATATTAATCCAATTAAGGAAAGTATAGTTCCAACCACAACGACCGCTAGGAAAGCGTTCATTGCGATAATAAGGATTGATAGATAGCTATCTATCGCTGATTTAAATGATAATTTGTTCATAACATTACCTACTTTATGGTTATTCAGGTTAAGTTATGTACAATAAATCATGTGTTCTATTATTTGTTGTATACTCTTACAAAATAGTGGTTAATCATAAGGTTTTTGTGGTTATGACGTGTAAAAAGGTTATTTGAACGATAAAATATGCACTTACGTCGATATTTGACTCTTTCGGGAAAATTGAAGCTAAAAAAAGCAGGTTTAAGATAAACCTGCCTATTTTATTTAATAATGTGTTGGTTGATTAAGTTTAAAAAATGCCTAGCCAATCTAAAATAAGTGCTACTGGAATAGCAATTAATATACCTACTAGACAAGCAATCATAAGCTTTAAAAATCCGTTAAGAAGTTTAACGCCAGCTGTAAGTTCTTGTTCCATAATCATATAGTGTTGTTTCCTCTAATATATGAATTATGAAATAAAGTATTGATGATTAGCTGTTTGAATCGATTAAAAGCCCAAAACTTCCTGTCATTTGTAAAAAAAAATAGGATTCAAGAAATTGTATTATCAAGTTATAGAAGCTGATTTATGTCTAATTATAACTACCAAATAAAGCCAATCTTGGTTTTAAGGTGTCCAAACCTTTGGTTTTCGGGTTAGTATTTTTTATTGGTTTGTCCTTCAAAGGAATACTGTCCACACTTTTAGGGACTACGGGTTTGTTTTTTATCGGGGAGGAGGAATCTTTTTTGTTCACAAAAGATTCCTTGCAAGATAAAAATAGCATTGTAGCAAGAATTATAAGTGTAATTTGGGGTAATTTCATATATAATACCTTAAGTATTACAATAATGTACGTAAGTCTTTAAGTATTTGGACGCTAGCTCCTTTGTTATTTAAGATATATTTAGAGTTTATAGTTCCAATTTGTATTGCTTCGGTTGGATCGGAAATGAGTTTATTAAGAGTATTATTTAACTCTTCCAAATTTACTATTGATATAATACCGCCTAAACGAACTAAATTTTCTGCCTCCAAAAATCCCTTATAATCTGGACCTATGATAACGGGTATTCCAAAAACCGCTGGTTCCATGGTATTGTGAAGTCCAGTGGCAAAAGCACCTCCAACATACCCAATATCTGCATAACTGTATATTTTGGTAAGAAGCCCAATGGTATCAACTATTAAAACATCATATTTTTTGGGTTCATCCGAAGTAAATTTTGAGTATAGACAAGTAGGTTTTTTAATGGCATTCAGTAATGATTCAGAATGACCCTTGTTTATATTGTGAGGGGCAATAATTAGTTGTACATCTGGCGTTTTGTTAATGAACTCTACCAGTAGTTTTTCATCTTCTGGCCACGTGCTTCCGGCAACAATACAGGTATTCCCATTAATAAACCTTTCCATGAATGCAAGAGAATTGTCTTGTTCCAAAATTTTGGAAACCCTATCTAATCTTGTATCGCCTGTGACAGTAATACCTGTTATGCCTATTGAATTTAAAAGTCCTTTTGATTGGTCATTTTGTACATATATATGGGTGAAATGAAATAAAGCATTTCTCATAAAACCCCCATAACTTTTGAAATAAACTTGATTGTTTTTAAAAAGTGCGGAAATTAATAGGGTAGGTATGTTTCTATTATTAAGTTCCGCGATATAGTTGGGCCATATTTCATATTTGATAAAAACCACCAATGCAGGATTTACAACATTTAAAAAAGATGCTACTTTCTTTTTAGTATCTAATGGCATGTAGGTAACAACATCAGCTACCTTCGTATTTTTTTTAACTTCATAGCCAGAGGGAGAAAAAAAAGTCAGTAGAATTTTATAGTCAGAAAATTCTTTTCTAACCTGTTCCATAATTGGGAGTCCTTGTTCATATTCCCCAAGGGATGCAGCATGAAACCAAATAGTTTGATCACCTTTGCTGATATTATCTGTTAATATAGATAAGGTGTTTTTTCTTCCTTTGGTAAAAAGTGCAAGCTTTTTATTGAACAGTGACCCAATCTTCAACAATTGCCACGTGGTTGAAACTATGAAATTGTATAGTGTGTACAAACTAATAATTTAAAGCTAAATTACATTTCTTTCTATAATATCATTGATAGGTGTTTTGTATTTTTGTTACACTTCATGTAAACCCAAGAAATGAAAAAGATTCAAATGGTTGACCTAGGTGGTCAATATCAGGATATAAAAGAGCAAGTAAATCATTCAATAGAACAAATATTAGAAACTTCAGCCTTTGTAAATGGTCCCGAAGTTCACGGGTTTCAAAAAGAACTTGAGGAATATTTGGGTGTAAAACATGTTATCCCATGTGCTAATGGTACCGATGCTTTGCAGATTGGCATGATGGGTTTGGGTCTTAAGCCAGGAGATGAAGTAATTACAGCGGATTTTACATTTGCCGCCACTGTGGAGGTTATAGCGCTTTTACAATTAACGCCGGTTTTGGTAGATGTGGACAAAGAGACATTCAATATAGATATAGATGCTTTGGAGAAAGCAATTACGCCTAAGACCAAAGCCATAGTGCCGGTACATTTATTTGGGCAATGTGCGGATATGGATGCTATTCTTGCTTTGGCTAAAAAGCATAACCTATATGTTATTGAAGATAATGCTCAGGCTATAGGGGCTAAATATTTGTCGGGTTCTGGAGAAAAATATATGGCAGGAACCATGGGACATATTGGAGCAACTTCATTTTTCCCCTCAAAAAATTTAGGATGTTATGGAGATGGTGGAGCTTTGTTCACTAATGATGATAATCTTGCACATATCATAAGAGGAATTGTAAACCATGGTATGTATGAGCGTTACCACCATGATGTGGTAGGGGTGAATTCTAGGTTAGATTCCATTCAAGCTGCTGTATTAAGAGCCAAGTTGCCCAAGTTGGATGCCTATTGCGACGCAAGAAGAAAAGCCGCTAGGAAATATTCAAATGCATTGATAGGACAAGAACATATTCTAGTGCCAAAAACAGTAAGAAGCTGTGAGGGAATTTGTGATACTTGCGATTGTCATGTATTTCACCAATATACATTGCGTATCACCAATGGCAAAAGGGATGAATTGGTAAAAAAATTGAATGAGGCTAATATTCCATGCGGTGTATATTACCCTATTCCCCTACATAAGCAAAAGGCTTATGTGGATGATAGATACAATGAAGAGGATTTTCCGGTAACCAATATGTTGGTGCAACAGGTGATTTCACTTCCTATGCATACCGAACTTGATGATGAACAGATAGCCTATATTACAAACAAGGTTATCGAAATTGTTAATGCTTAAGTGATTATTCGCCTAGATTTGAATAATAAACAACCTAACTATGAAAATTTTAGTAACTGGAGGTCTTGGCTTTATTGGTTCACATACGGTGGTGGAACTGCAAAATAAAGGTTTTGAAGTAGTGATTATAGATGATTGCTCAAATGCCGATGTTAAAGTTCTTGAAGGTATTGAGAGAATTACCGGTAAGAAACCACTTTTTGAAAAATTCGATTTAAAGGAAAAGAAAAAGGTCGAAGGTTTTTTTGATAGATATAAGGACGTAGAGGGGGTTATTCATTTTGCCGCTTCAAAGGCAGTTGGTGAAAGTGTGGAAAATCCTCTATTATATTATGAAAATAATATTGGCACGCTAGTTTATGTTCTTAAGGAACTTTGTAAAAAGAACAAGGCTAGTTTTATATTTAGTTCTTCATGTACTGTGTACGGTCAGGCAGATGAAATGCCGATTACAGAAAATGCGCCGGTAAAAGAGGCGGAATCTCCTTATGGGAATACCAAACAAATGGGAGAGGAAATTATTAGGGATACATGCAAGGTTACGCCAAGCCTTAATGCCATTGCCTTAAGATATTTTAACCCTATGGGTGCACATCCCAGTGCAGAAATAGGGGAATTGCCAATAGGTGTGCCGCAAAATTTAGTTCCTTTTATAACACAAACAGGTTTTGGTCTAAGGGAACAACTATCCGTATTTGGAGATGATTATCCCACCCCGGATGGTACCTGTATTAGGGACTACATCTACGTAGTTGATTTGGCCAAAGCACATGTGGTTGCCTTAGAGCGATTGCTAGAGGGCAGAAATAAAGAAAATTATGAGGTTTTTAATGTAGGTACAGGTACCGGAAGTTCTGTTTTAGAAGCCATAAAAAGTTTTGAAAAGGTTTCCGGCAAGAAATTGAATTATAAAATTGTAGATAGAAGACCGGGTGATATTACAACAGCTTATGCAGATACGACCAAGGCTAATGAAGTACTGGGCTGGAAGGCAGAATATACCTTGGATGAAGCAATGGAATCTGCATGGGTTTGGGAGCAGAAAATAAGAGGTTAAACAATTAGTTTAATTATTTATGATAAAGAGAAAGAGGCTTTTAATAGCCTCTTTTTTATGGTAGAATCATAAGTTGATGAACTTTCTTGCGCTGTTATTCGTAAATATGATATGAAGTTAAATTTTGAAAATAGCTACGTTCTTCTTAATGAAGTTCACCATTTACAATTATCAGAATCTTTTGTGAAGCAGATAGAAAAGGATTTTACTTTGGCAAATGTTTCTATACCGCTTTTAAAAGTAAATGATAAAAAGGATCTAATCTTTAGGCTTAAAGAAAAGGTATATTACCTTATTATGGAATCGTTCGACCAATACTTAAATCTTCTTTATGTTATTGATGTTCCAGAAAATGAATTCAAAACAATAGAGGGGACAGATGCTGTTGAAGTAGCTGAACAAGTTACTTTTTTAATACTAAAAAGAGAATTCCAAAAGGTTTGGACTAAGAAAAAATATAGCTAGCACAATTAAAGGTGTTGGTTTAGCATTCTAGTATTAAACACTTGTTAAATTCTTTATAAATACTCCTAAAATGCCCTTTTTTGTTACCATTTGGGTAATTTTGTTTTAAACTTACTTTTTTTTCAATAATAGCATACATCTTTCCGTTAGATATCGTAAATGTTGTATTTTTGTTCAAATTTATTCTTAAGATACAGAAAGTAATTCATGGATAAATATTCTTTTTTGAATACCGCTCATACCTCCTTTTTTTCTGAGTTATATGATAAGTATTTAGTAAATCCAGACAATGTAGAGCCTAGTTGGCGTGCATTTTTCCAAGGTTTTGATTT
>CBFIGW010000072.1:0-15395 GCA_965662155.1 Maribacter sp.
AACTTACGATTATTGCCGGTTTTTTCCTGGAGTTGATGCGATTGAGAACCTCTGCCCTTAAAAGCACATTGGCATTGTCCGTCTCTTCTATTTGATAAGGTCTACGATAACTACCAGGATAAAAAAGCACATCATTGGACCCTACTAATTTTTCAAGATCGTTTAAATAATAGGCTGCTTCTTCCTTATCATTAAAAACGGCCAGAAAAGGCAATTCCTGACCCTTAAATACTTCAGCCAAAACAAAGGATAGGGCAGAACCGGTGAGTCCTTTTAATCCAATTTTAGGGTGTTGTTTTTGAGTGGAATCTTGATTTTGGGATATAGCATCCTGCAATTTCCCTATTTGGGGAGATTGTGCGTAACCTTGTTGGATCTGGGTGGGGTTCAACAATAAAAATTTTTGCAAATATAAGGCTTAAAATAAACTATTTCTAAATCAAGATACGGAGGGGTTTCCCTTTGGCCGGTAGTCCTTATACTTTAATAATTTCATTATCTGCTATTACATATACTTCATCCTCCTTTTTGGGTGTCATTAAGTGAGTGCCCGTAAATGTGCCAAAAGCAGGGAAAACCATTTGATTCTTGGACTTGAAAAAACAAGGCAGCTTTATTTTTTGTCTACCAAAACCTTGGAGCATTATTGCTGGATGAATATGTCCGCATAAATTAAATAAGCCTTCTCTCTTTTCTGGGTGATGGGTTAATATAAAGTCGTCTATAATAAGTTCTTCAATTTGGTCAATATCCAAGGCTTCAAACTTTTCGGGAGCTATGATGTCATGATTTCCGGTTACAAGCGTAATTTTTGCCGGTGTTTTTGCGACCCAATTTTCAAATAAATCCCATTCTCTGTTAAACGAAGAATGAAATAGATCTCCCAAAAAACAAATATTAAATGGCTCGTATTGTTTGATAAGTTCATCTAGCAAGATGTAGTTTTTGTGCATGGCATGCTTAGGAACCGCAGCACCGAATTTTCTAAAATGGGAGATTTTCCCCAAGTGGACATCACTGATAAGTAGCACCGATTTTTCTTCCCAAAACATAGCCCCTAGCGGGTGTAAGATAAATTGTTGGTGTTGTATGTTAATGGTTAGGCTCACGTATCTGGAAATGCTTTATTTTAAATGCAAAGTTCGGTTATTTCAAAAGTATTTTGGTCATTCTTTTAATACGGTCGGCCAATTTTTCATTACTTAATTTTTCACGCAATCTATCCGTAATAATAGGGAAGGAGAAAGGCGTGGCCTTTGTACATGGTTTCCATATAATATTTTGTGTGCCTATACGCTCTAAGGCCATTCTAAGGCGGCCTTCTTCCAATTGATGTTCAAAAGTTTCGGTAAACGCTTGTTGAAAAAGAAGGTTGTCCGCTTCATAATCCCGGAACACATCAAATAATAGTTGCGAGCTGCTTTGTAAGTGTTTCATTTTAACCCCTTTTTCTGGGTAGCCCGTAAAGACCATTCCACTTATAACAGCAATATCGCGGAACTTTCGTCTTGCCATTTCGTTAGAATTTAGACTTTTTTGTAAGTCGGCCAACATATAGTCCGGGGTAAAAAGGTCATTGTCTATTACTGCTTGTATGTCAATGGGTTTATCGCTGAGCATTTCAAAACCATAATCGTTAAATGCAAGTGAGCATGTGATCGGTGATAAAAGGCTTATACGGTAAGACAAGAGGCTACTCATAGCCTCATGTACCGCCCTGCCTTCAAAAGGATAAAAAATATGATGGTAGCCATCCCTTGTCTTAAAGGTTTCAATTAAGAATTCGTCGGGGGTAGGAACAATGCTTTCCTCACGCTGTTTGTCAAATATATGTTTTAACGATTTTAGTTCTGGACCCTTGTATTGGTCCGCAGCAGCTTTGTATAATTCCTGTCTGAGTAATGCGGACATTTGAGCGGAAAAACTAAGCCGGCCACCCATCCAACTTGGTACCTTATTTGTCTTTTTATTAGAGTTGCGTACGTGCGCCTGCATACCTTTAATCCGTATAAACTCTAAATTTCTACCGGCAAAGGTAAATACATCTCCTTGGGTAAGTTTAGATATAAAGTATTCTTCAATAGAGCCAATATAACCTCCCTTTTGATATTTTACGGTTATGGTAGCATCACCAACTATAGTTCCTATTTGAAAGCGATGACGCATGGCGATACCACGATTGTTTACTTTAAATTTCCCGTCTTCTTCGACGTCTATTTTTTTGTACTCGTCATAACTGCTTAGACTTTGACTGCCCATTACCAAAAAATTTAATAGCCATTGCCATTGGTCTTCCGTGATTCCCTGGTAACAAAACGTCTGGTTTATTTCTGGATAAATTTCTTTGGGGTAAAACCCATCTGATACCGCTAGGGTAGTTAAATATTGAAGCAACACATCAAAACTGTTGAGGTAGGGCAAACGGTCCTCTACAGCGTTTTCTTTTACCGCAACCTGCAAAGCGGAAGCCTCTATCAATTCCATGGCATGGGTGGGCAAAAAATGGATGACACTTTCTTTTCCTGGTCTATGGCCGCTACGACCGGCCCTTTGTAAAAAGCGCGCCACTCCTTTTGGCCCTCCAATTTGGATTACAGTTTCAACCGGGGCAAAATCCACGCCTAAATCCAAACTGGAGGTACACACCACTGCTTTTAAACTTTCGTTGCGGATGGCCTGTTCTACCCAAAGTCGGGTCTCTTTATTTATACTTCCATGGTGCATGGCCATCTCACCTGCGAACTCAGGATATTTTTCCAGTATTTTCTGGAACCAGATTTCACATTGACTACGGGTATTTGTAAAAAGTAAGGTAGTTCTGCTGTTCTTGATGATGGGTATAACTTCATCCAATAAATGCAGGCCTAAATGTCCACGCCAAGGAAAAGTTTCCATGGTTTTGGGAATAATGCTTTTAACGGTAATCTTCTTTTTTAGGTTGGCCCTTATCATAACGGAATTTTGTAATTCCGGTGAGGTAGGCCCCAAAAGTACTTCCCTTGCCTGTTCTAAATTTCCTATGGTGGCCGATATTCCCCAAATCCTTAAATCTTTACAAACCGCTTTTAACCGGCTTAAACCCAGCTCCATTTGTACACCTCGTTTGGTACCTAATAATTCATGCCATTCATCTACCACTATAGCGGAACAATCCTTAAATGTAGTTGCGTAGTTTTTAGACGACAACAGCAATTGTAGACTTTCTGGTGTAGTGATCAATAAATCCGGCATTGAGGTACGCTGTTTTGAACGTTCTTTGGTGCTGGTATCTCCCGTGCGAATACCAACCGTCATTTGTGTGCCTAAATCTTCGGTTATGCGCTCTGCGGATTGTTTTATTTCTTGGGATAAAGCGCGTAACGGGGTAATCCAAATGGCTTTTAAGCCTTTTTTGTGTTTGGTTTTGTATGCCGGATTTTGTTTGATATAATTTAAAACAATAGGAAACCACAGTGCATAGGTTTTTCCACTACCGGTAGGTGCGTTTAATAGGCCATGTTTTCCTTGTAAAAAAGCCCTCCATGTTTCTTTTTGAAACGGGAAAGGTTTCCAGTCTTGTTCTTGGAACCATGTATTGGCTATGTCATATAGTTCTGTTCTGTTCATAAATGTCCAAGAAACATAGGTTTTTAATTATGGTTAAATAGCTTCTTTTGTGGATGTAGGAATCAATGATTTTAAATCATCCAACGTATTTGCCTCTTCAATTTTTTTGTCTTGTCGCCATCTTAATATTCTAGGGAAACGGGTAGCTATGCCACTTTTATGTCGTTTGGATGTTGCTATGCCTTCAAAGGCTATCTCGAAAACATGATAGGGAGTTACACTACGGACAGGACCAAAACGTTGCAGGGTGTTTTTTTTAATCCATGCATCAACTTTTCTGAACTCCGCATCCGTTAGACCTGAATAGGCTTTAGCAAAAGTGACAAGCTCCTTTTCCCCTTTTTCATTGGTACTCCAAAGTGCAAAAGTATAATCGGTAAAGAGGTTACTTCTCCTTCCGTGTCCCCGCATGGCATAAGTGAGTACCGCATCAATAGTCAATGGGTCTACTTTCCATTTCCACCAATCTCCTTTTTTTCTACCCACCAAATAAGGAGAGTCGTTTCGTTTTAACATGAGTCCTTCACTTTTTTTCTCACGAGATAATTCTCTCTCATTGGCGACTTCTTTCCAAGAATTGAACTGCATACGTTCTGAAAGAAAAAGTGGTACGCTGCGACTCCGCTCGGTGACCTCAGTTTGACTTTCTATGTAACCATTTTTTTTAAGCTGTTTATTCGTTGTTCCCTTATTTATTTTGTCGCGGTTGGGCATTTTTGAAACCTCACCTGGGTTCCCTTCATCGCCCATTGAATGTTCATTAAGTATACCGGAAGCCAAAGTTTCCAAAAGTTGTCTACGTTCTAAATAGGATTTTTTTCTAATATCCTTTCCTTGCCATTCCAAGACATCATATGCCTTAACAATGACCGGTATTTTTTTTAATAGATTTTTGGATACCGTTTTTCTACCGATACGCGTTTGTAGGTCGTTAAAGGTGCCAATTTGTTCATTTGGGTAAGGTAAAATTTCCCCGTCTATTACGGTGCCATTTGGAATGATACCGATAAATTTTTGAAATTCCGGGTATTTATCGGTGACCAATTCCTCACCTCTACTCCAAACAAACACTTCATTATTTCTTATTATAATTTGAGAACGTATGCCATCCCATTTATGTTCAAAGCACCAGTTTTTAACATCTCCTAAAAGACTAGCTTCACTTTCAATGGCATATGCCAGATAAAATGGATAGGGTTTGGAAAGGTAATCGCTTTCATTCTCCTCTAATATCAATTCCTGAAAAGTGATTTTATTGGGATCCCAATTCCCCATAAGCTTATAGGCTAAAACATCTTCATCTATTCCCGTTGCTTTGGCCAATGCTCTAGTCATTAATTTTTGACTCACCCCAATTCTAAAACTTCCGGTAATTAATTTGGTGAAAACAAAACGACCATAATAGTCTAAACTCTTCCAGTTTTGGAAGAGATAGGCTTTTTTATCTTCATCATTTTGCGATTTTAGCCATATCATTTCCTGTAAAAATTGCGTCAATGATTTTTTAGTTGATTCCTCATCGGAGGGTACCACCAGCGCTATGGTTTCTGCCAAATCTCCTACAATATGGTAGCTTTCCTCAAAAAGCCATAAGGGTATGTGCGCCAGTTCTGTGGCCCATTCACGGAGTAGTGTTGTATTAACCGGACGAGGAGGTCGCCTGTGGGATAAAATAGCTATAGTCCATACTTTGTCTGAATTTGGTGCTTCAGAGAAATAGTCCGCAAGAGCTGCAACTTTTATATTCGTTTTGTTGGTGCCGTCCAAAGTTTTTATGAGCTTAGAGAACCGTTTCATATGGATTTAGAAGTTGTAGGTTCAGCATTTTGTTCACTGTTCTCTGCTTCAAATTGTGTTGCTTCGGTACGGGCATCGTAGCCTAATTCCTTTAAATATTTAGAGAATATATCGGTATAGCCATGGGTGCATATTATTTTTTCTGCACCTGTGTTTTTAATTGTACTTAGTAGTCCTGGCCAATCACAATGATCGCTCAGCACGAAACCTTTGTCGATGGCCCTCCTTCGCCTGGCACCTCTAAAAGCCATCCACCCACTGGCTGATGCAGTTGCATAGGGTACCATTTTGCGAATCCAATTACTGCCATGTGCCGACGGTGGTGCCAACACTATATTACCATTTATTTCTTCTTTTTTAGTGTCACTGGTTATTAATTCGGTTTTAGGAAAGTGAACCATAGGCCTTAATACATTGGTCATATTCTCAATTGCACCGTGGGTGTAGATTTTCCCTATGCTAGGATCTAGGTGTTTTAATAAACGTTGCGCTTTTCCCAAAGAATATCCAAATAGGATAGAGGTTTGGCCATTGGCCTTGTTTTGAGACCACCACTCATTGATATCTTTGAATACTTCTTGTTGGGATCGCCATAAAAATGCTGGTAAACCAAAGGTGCATTCGGTAATAAATGTATGGCATTTTACCAATTCAAAAGGTGTGGAAACGTTATCATCCTCTATTTTATAATCACCTGTAAACACCCAAATTTCTCCTTTGTGCTCCACCTTTATTTGTGAGGAACCTATAATATGACCTGCGGGAAAAAGCGTAAACCTTACCCCATTTATACTAAATGGCTCTCCCCACTTTTTACCGTTAATTACAACATCCCCTAACCTGTGCTTTACAATAGGTACATTGCGATCATGAGTGATATATTGTTTATGCCCCCAGCGACTATGGTCTGCATGGCCATGAGTAATTATGGCTTTGTCAACAGGTTTCCAAGGGTCTAAATAAACTTGAGCTTCATGACAAAATATACCTTTATCCGTAAATTGTAGTAAGGGTGATTTCATAGCTTTGTGAAGTTACGAATTTTGTACATTAACAAAGTTTATAAGTATCTCGGCTTTGAGATGTAAAAAAATTATATTTGCTACTTAAATTTAAAATTAAACTATGTCTTTTGCAGATTTATATTCTAGTGGTGAGCACCGAAGAAATTTAGCCCATTTTGCGGCATTGGCTACATTAGCCTCTGTCGACGGTGAGATAAGCACTGAAGAAAAGCAGTTGTTAGATCGTTTCGCGACCAAACTGGATATTACTAAAACGGAGTATGAGGAAATACTAAAAAAGGAAAACAAATATCCTATTGGAACTATTACTGATTCTGAAAAGAGGTTGGAACGTCTTTATGATCTTTTTAGAATTGTATATTCCGATCATAAGATTGATGACGAGGAGATGATATTAATTAAAAAATATGCCATAGGTCTTGGTTTTACTGGGGAAAAGGCAGATACTGTAATTAACCGTTCTATGGCAATCTTTGGAGGAGGCTTAGATTTTGAGGATTACCTTTATTTGGTGAAAAAATAGTAAATAGTTAAGTAAAAAAGGGGAGCTTTTGCTCCCCTTTTTTATTGGTATTTTTCCAAAAACTCTTTTAATTTTCCCACCATTTTTCTACTTCCACAGAAAAAAGGTACTCTTTGGTGTAGTTCTTTAGGCTCTATGTCCAGAATGCGCGATTTTCCTCCAATAGCTAAACCATCGGCTTGTTCTGCGATAAAGGCCATGGGATTACATTCATATAACAACCTCAACTTTCCACTGGCGGTAACGCTACTTTTAGGATACATATAAATGCCGCCCTTGATCATATTTCTATGAAAATCCGAAACTAGGGAACCTATATACCTAGAGGTATAAGGCCTGTTTCCTTCTTCCATTTGGCAATATTTTATATAATCCTTTACGCCCTGATGAAAGTGGACATAATTACCTTCATTAACAGAGTAAATTTTTCCTTCTTCGGGGAATTTCATATTTGGGTGGGAAAGGTAAAAAGTTCCCAATGCCGGGTTTAATGTAAATCCGTTTACGCCGTCTCCGGTCGTATAAACAATCATGGTAGATGTTCCGTAAACTACGTAACCTGCTGCTACTTGTTGGTTTCCTGGTTGTAAGAAATCTTCAATGGTAACAGGAGTTCCCACAGGTGTAACCCTGCGGTAAATAGAAAATATGGTTCCTACTGATACATTAACATCAATATTGGATGATCCGTCTAAGGGGTCAATCAGGACTATATATTTGTTTTGATGGTTTTCATCACTGCTATTAATACTTATAAAGCTGTCTTCTTCTTCAGAAGCAATACCACACACTATTTCTCTATTGGTAAGTGTCTGTATGAATTTTTCATTGGCAAAGACATCTAGTTTTTGTTGATTTTCACCTTGTATATTGGTGTCGCCCGCATTTCCCAAAATATCTACTAGGCCTGCCTTATTTACTTCATGGTTAACCACTTTGGCCGCTAGTCGAATGGCATTTATCAATTTGGATAGCTCCCCAGAAGAATATTGGAAAGAATTTTGATTTTCAATGATGAATTCCCCTAATGTTTGATTTTGCTTAGGCGCCATAGTCAATTTTGGTTATTTAGGGTACAAATATCGGGTATTTTGTGATACTACATCGTTTTCGTTTTAAATTGATTTTTTAAATATATAACTTTGTGTTTTATTTGTAACAATTATGAAATTCACAATAAGGGAAGCACAGAAAGAGGATATGGGTCAAGTTTTTCATCTAATTCATGAATTGGCCCAATTCGAAAAAGAGACAAACGCTGTAGAAATAAGTGTGTCGGATTTAGAGGAACATGGTTTTGGGGAGCAGAAATCATTTCATTGTTTTGTGGCAGAAAATAAAGGAACTATTGTTGGTATTGCGTTGGTATACCCAAGATATTCAACTTGGAAGGGGCCTGTAATCCACTTAGAGGATTTAATCGTTACGGAAAAAATGAGGGGTAGCGGCCTAGGTACCGCCTTATTGAATGAAGTAGTGAAATACGGAAAAAAATTAAGCGTAAAACGTATTAGTTGGGAGGTCTTGGATTGGAATGAACCTGCTATAGGTTTTTATAAAAGTAAGGGAGCCAATGTAATGCGAGACTGGGATGTGGTGCAATTGGATGAAAAAGGAATTGAAAAATATTTGAGCAACATAAATTTATGAGAATATTTAAGTTTGGCGGGGCTTCTGTAAAGGATGCCGCTGCGGTTCAAAATGTGGTTAAGGTGTTAAACGAGGTAGGGTACGAAAATACCTTGTTGGTAGTTTCTGCCATGGGTAAGACCACTAATGCCATGGAAGAGATCGTGAATGCTTATTTTGAAAATAAACAGGATATCCCTTCTAAGATTCAAGAAATTGTAAGTTATCACAATGGAATCCTATCAGAACTTTTCGGAAATAAGCAGCACAAGATTTATAAGGATTTTAAGATTCTTATTGATGAAATAAACGGTTTTCTGGTTTGGAATAAATCACCCAACTACAATTTTGTATATGATCAGATAGTAGGTTACGGCGAGTTGATTTCAACAACCATTATTAGCGCTTATTTAAAGGAAATAGGTATCCAAAACAATTGGTTGGATGTTAGGCATTTTATTAAAACAGATAATGCCTATAGGGACACGACCGTAAATTGGGAAAAAACCCAATCTAATGTTTCTACAATAGATAAAGAGATATTGAATATTACCCAAGGCTTTTTGGGAAGTGATGATAATAACTTTACAACCACATTAGGAAGGGAAGGTTCAGATTATACAGCAGCTATTCTGGCATATTGCTTAAATGCGGATTCTGTTACCATTTGGAAAGATGTGCCAGGTGTATTGAATGCCGATCCAAGATATTTTAAGGAAACCCAACTATTGAATAATATATCCTACAGGGAGGCCATCGAGTTAGCTTTTTACGGTGCTTCTGTAATTCATCCTAAAACTTTGCAGCCTTTACAAAGAAAGGAAATTCCACTTCATGTAAAATCTTTTATAAATCCTTTGGATAAAGGTACTACAGTTGGTAAAGGAGTTAAAATACAACCAGAGGTACCTTGTTTTATAGTGAAAAAAAATCAAGTATTGATGAAGCTTTCATCCTTGGATTTTTCTTTTATGGTAGAGAATAATATCAGTGAAATATTTAAACTTTTCCATGATTATCAAATAAAAGTAGATCTTATCCAAAATTCGGCCATTAGTTTTTCTGTATGTGTAGATAATAAGTTTGGTGGATTGGATGAACTATTAAGTCAATTAAAACGGAAATTCAAAGTGGTGCATCATACCGATGTTTCATTGTATACCATTAGACATTTTAATATACAGGCTCTGGAGTCCCTTCAAAACGGACATGAAATTTTATTGGAACAGCGTGGAAAGGAAACTGTACAGCTGGTCGTGAAGTAATAGAGAAATGATACTATAATGTTAAAAAAATCGCCTCCATAGGCGATTTTCCTATATTTACTATTCTGTTAATTTTTATTTCATATGGGTTTAGTGACCGCGAAAGAAGTGGCAAAAGCTATTAATTTATCTAAATATGGCTTTTTAGGAACTTTTATTGGCTGGGTTTTAATGAAAGTCACTAGAATCTCTGGTATTAATTCTTACTACGACAGTATTGCCCATTTAAAGGGTAGGGAATATTCTAAAAGCATTTTAGAACACTTTGAAATAGAATTTCAAATTCCTGAAGATGATTTTAAAAGATTGCCTAAAGATGGTCCATATATTACCATTAGCAATCATCCACTAGGGGCAATAGATGGTATTTTATTGATGGACCTTATGTTGCAAAAACGTGATGATTATAAAATCATGGCGAATTTTCTTTTGCAGCGCATGGCTCCTTTGGCTCCTTATATTTTGCCGGTAAACCCTTTTGAAAATCATAAAGATTCCAAAAGCAGTATAATTGGTTTTAAAAATGCATTAAAACATTTGAGGGAAGGGCATCCTCTGGGGATATTCCCTGCTGGGGAGGTTTCTACCTATAAGGATGGTAAACTTATTGTGGACAAACCTTGGGAAGAAGCGGTTTTAAAATTAATCCGTAAGGCAGAGGTACCCGTAGTTCCTATTTATTTTCATGCAAAAAACAGTAAGTTATTCTATAGGTTATCTAAATGGAAGGATGTTTTTCGTACGGCCATGATTCCGTCTCAAGTCTATACTCAACGTAACAGGCCAATAAAAGTAAGAATCGGTCAACCAATATCTGTAAAGGCTCAAAAGGAACACGAAGAATTAAAGGAGTTTGGGGAGCTTTTAAGACGAAAAACATATATTTTGGCAAATGCCTATGAGAAAGAACGTTTAATAGACCAAATACCAACTAGCCTTAAAATACCCAAAACACCTAAAAAAATTGCAACTGCAATGCGTAAAGAGGTAATGCAGGGAGAAATAGAAAAACTTAGGGAAAAGGATTGTAGATTATTACAGAGTAAAAATTACGAAGTTTTTCTAGCCAAGGAAAAGGATATGCCTTTTATCTTAAAGGAAATAGGTAGACAACGGGAGGTAACTTTTAGGGCTATTGGAGAAGGCACTAATAAAGAAATTGACTTAGATATCTTTGATGAGTATTACCATCATTTGTTTTTATGGGATGATACAGAAAAATGTATCGTTGGTGCCTATCGTATGGGTATGGGGTCCGAGATTTTCCCCGAGTATGGTATAGATGGGTTTTATTTGCAGGATTTATTCCGAGTAGAACCTGAACTATATGGAATGATGGAGAGTTCCATAGAAATGGGACGCGCCTATATTACAAAGGAATATCAGCAAAAACCTATGCCTTTGTTTTTGCTTTGGAAAGGTATAGTGCACACCACATTAAGGTATCCTGAGCATAAATATCTCATAGGAGGCGTAAGTATTAGTAACCAGTTTTCTAAATTCTCTAAATCTTTAATGATAGAGTTTATGAAGTCTAACTATTGGGATCCTTATGTAGCCCAATATATCAGACCTAAGAAAGAGTTTAAAGTAAAATTAAACGACGCTGATAAGGAGTTTGTTTTTGACGAAACTCAGGCAGACCTAAATAAATTTGACCGTTTAATAGATGAGGTTGAACCCGGGAGTTTAAGGTTGCCAGTACTTATTAAAAAATACATTAAACAAAACGCCAAAGTGGTTGCCTTTAATGTAGACCCATTGTTCAACAACTCTGTAGACGGATTAATGTATATTAAAATTTCCGATCTTCCAGAGAGTACGGTAAAACCCGTAATGGAAGAGTTTCAAGCAGAGCTTGAACGTAAGTTGGCGGAAGGGATTATTAACGGTAACGAAAAAGAGTAAATGGTTCAATTAATCTATACCAACAACAACGCTTCTTCTTTCGTACAAAACATTATCTACCCACTTGCCATGTAGCTTACCAACGCGTTCACGTTTGCCAATAAAACGGAAGCCAACCGCTTCATGTAACTTAATACTTCCTGTATTTGTTGGGAAAATTCCAGATTGTAATGTCCATAAGCCTTCTGCTTCACTTTCCAAAATAAGTTGTTTCATGAGTAATTTACCAATTCCCAAGCCTCTGTAGTTTTGAGAAATATAGACACTTACTTCGGCAACGCCACCATAAACACATCTGCTAGAAACCGGGGAGAGTGCTGCCCACCCAACAACGTGTTCGTTTTTTAGGGCAACAATTCTACACGATGTTAAATGTGCATTGTCCCATACCTCATAAGTGGGTATATTAGTCTCAAAAGTGGCAACCCCAGTAACAATGCCTTCCTCATAAATGTTGGCGACCGCATGCCAATCTTTAGATGTCATGGGTCTTGTGCATAGACCATTTTTCATATTAACAACAGGTAATTTTAGCTCGGTAGTTCATCCATACTGTTTTAGGCTTTTCCAATATTAGAATAAAATGAAGCAATGCCAAAATTATAGAACCAGGAATAATATTTACCGCCACAAATTGAAATATATCGTGTGCAGTGGAAGCAATGGCGGTATTGACAAAAATGAGATGATTGTCTACAATATTTATCCTTAGTGCCAAAGCAATTACAATGGCTGAAAAATGAAAAGCGTTGGCAAAAAGATGCACTATATATTCCCATTTTGGGAGTCCACCCATAAAACTTCGGCTCTCTTTCTCATGATAGGCATCTAAGCCTAAAACAATAAGGTCTATTAGCACCAGAACAATCCCAATTAAAAATAAGGTATAGTTGGTTTCATTGATGAGCAATGTCCAAACTATTACAGGAAATAATACGGCACGAACGGTGTGGATTTTATGCTCAAAAATACTTTCTTCCCTATCAAATAGTTTGTATTTAAAAATATGCAGGTAAAAGCCATCATAAGTGGCCAGTAGCATGAATAATATTAGACAGGCTGTTGCCAAATAAAATAGAATGTCCATAAAAATATTTTAAATATATAATTAACAACAACCGCTACTAGGAGCACATGCTTCTGCAGTAGCTTTAGCGGGTTCTTCTATACCGCAGGTTTCTTTTGCCTTACAATCTGTAGGTGCTATGCCTAATTGAAAAACAAGGTTCTCACCAGTAACCTGATATGAGTTTACATATAATTGGGCCGTATGAAAATTGGCATTGCTATATTCAAATTTCACCTCTACATCTCTCTCCATTGGTTTTATTTTATCTACTTTATTTAAAATAGAAAGGGCTTTATATGCAGACATATAGGTCCTGTTGTCTTTTTCTTCTGCTTTTTCATACAATTGAATTATGGTCTCTTTCCAAAAATCTGTATTTGCACCGCAATCAACAGCATCTACAGTTATATTTTTAACCTCTGTTATGTGGTAATTGGCTCCCACTAATGCGCCAGGGGAATATTCAAATAATAGACTTTTATTTGGGTGGTCTTTTAAGATCGATAAAAATTCATTTGTTTTCATAATATTTTTTTTAGGTTAACAACAATTAGTTTTTGTGGTATTGAAAAATGAATTCAATATTTTTTGAATAGAGGACCATTTCTTAAGGTTTATGCAATAGCATACTTTTTTACCTTCAATTTCCCCGGATATTAAGTCAATACTTTTCAACTCCTTTAAATGCTGTGAAATAGTAGGTTGTGCAAGGCCAATTTCATCAACTATATCATTACAGATACAAGATTCTTGGGTACTTATATATTCTAGTATGGCAATACGGGCAGGATTGGATAAAACTTTAAAAATTACGGCCAGCTCATTTTGTTTTTTATTGAATATTTGTGTTTTGGTAATACCCATAATTAATATTTATATATTGCAATATTACGATAATAAATGAAATAAAAAAAGTCAGCATAAAAAAACTGACTTTTTTCTTTTAAAGGCTCTTAAACCAATCTTGGAAAAGTTGACCTACACCTACCGTTGGTACCATCTTGTCATTTGCCGCATTTACTAAACTAATAACAATTAAAACAATACAAATAATAGAGGCAAAACAACCTACTATTGGTATAAAATTAAGTAGTATGGCAATTATCCAGATTCCCAAAGTCTGCCTAATATAATAGCTTCCAAATTCGGTTTTATTTTGGCTATTCATAATTATCGCAACAATCCATCCAATAAAAGTAATGTGTGCTATTATGGCCACAGTTTTTCCGCTGTTCGGATTATTAGGGTCAAATGTGTTTTTTACGTCTTCCTGAAAATCCTTTGCAGCTTCTTCAGCTTTATCAGCAAAATCACCTGCTTTTTCTTTAGCGTCGTCAAAAGCATCCTCCGCTTTATCAGCAGTTTTTTTAGCGCCTTCCTTGGCTTTGTCAAAAGCATCTTCTGCCTTATCTCCTAAATCTTTTTTTTCGTCGGACATATTTTAGTTTTTTGGTGGTTAATACAGTTTTAAATGTAATGATTAATTACATCCTACAAAAATGCTTTATCAATTGGTTCCCAAAGTTCTAGTTTATTGCCATCCGGATCTAAGATCCAACCAAATTTGCCATATTCAAATTCTTCAATTTCACCTACCACTGTAACCCCTTCCTTTTTAAGAACCTCTATTAGTTCCACCAAATTTTCTACCCTAAAGTTCATCATAAAGGTGGATTTGCTTGGGTTGAAATATTCGGTGTCCTCTTTCATAGGGCTCCATTGTGTAGAGCAATCATTGCCTTCTTTGTCCTTCCACCAAAAGGTGCAGCCATATTGATCTGTGTTAAGACCTAAACGGTCTCTATACCAGTCCTTAATTTTATCTGGATCTTCTGTTTTAAAAAAGAACCCTCCCAATCCTGTTACCCGTTTCTTCATGATTTTTTAGTTTTTTCTTGATATAGAGCAATCCAATCTTGGACTGTCATTTTAGTACAAAGTTCTCCAATAAGTTCATAAGGTATATCGTCCATGTTTTTAAATCGAACACAACTTTTACCCATATCTAACTTGCGTTTGCAGTGTTTGGGATATTCTGTTACAAACCAATTCAATAGATTTTCATCTGCGTATATACCAGAGTGGTATAGCGCAATATAGTTTTTTTGTGACGCTAAATTGATAAAGGGTACGGGAAGCTTTTTATCGCAATGATACCCTTCTGGATATATGGTGTGCGGTACCACATATCCTAACATGCCATAACTCATTTGTTCCTCAAAACCTTTAGGTAGATTTTTAAGTATGGTTTTTCTTAATTTAGAAACTACCTGTTGCCTTTCTTCAGGGAGGTGATTAATGTAGTCCTCGGGATTGTTGGCTTTGTATTTCATGGCTATACATGTTGGTCAATAAGTATAGGGTTGCCATCGGGGTCAATTAAAGTGATACTTCCTGAGCCCAATTTATTATCTTTTGATACTTCCCTAACCAACGAAAGACCTTTATTCTTAAAAGCTTCTTGTATCTGTCTGACATCGGTAAAGTTGGAAAGTGTTTCTGCATCAGCATTCCATCCTGGGTTGAAAGTGAGTATGTTCTTTTCGAACATCCCTTGAAATAGGCCAATGGTA
>CBFIGW010000073.1:0-15147 GCA_965662155.1 Maribacter sp.
AGTTTATAAAGTATTAAACCTATTCCAAAACCAATTGTCGCTAGTGCTGTTATTACCTGTGCTATGCTAGAATAAAAAAAAAGGGTAATTAAAAAAATTATAAAACAGCAAATGGTTGATATCATGGTTATATAACCAAAGGTACCTAAATGAGGAACTGTTTTGATTTTATTGATAAAATTTGTTTTTTTCCGGTCTTGAGCCATCAAATTGCTAAAAGATATCTGGTTTTTCTTAAATATAGAATTTTTTTTCAAGTTCTATTCCCAAAAGAAAATCAATAAAATTTTAACTATTAGCAAAGACCAAAAAAATATGACCACGGGAAGGTATATTGTTTTTAAGTAATTGAATTGTTTAACTTAAGTATTATAACTCATTTTATTATAAATAAAAGTGTAATCAAGCATAATTAGGTTTCTAGAATCTATGGCTTGATATCCTTGTTAAAAATCCATCGGTATTTCCATGACCAAGAATTTTGTGTCGGATATGGCATCGATATCAAAAGAATCAGTTTCCCATAAACCAAACCCATCCCTTGAATTTAATTTTTGGTCATTAATACTTAGACTGCCTTCAAGTACAAAAATATAGGCTCCGTTACCTTCTTTATTGAAAGTATAGGTCTCATAAGAGCCTTGTTCAAAATCCCCCAAATGAAACCATGCATTTTGATGTACCCAAACACCTTGGTCGTCTTTGTTTGGTGACAAAATCTGGTAGAGTTTATTTTTTACGGCTATAGATGTTAACGTTACTTGATCATACCGGGGTGTAACATTTTGCTCATTGGGAAATAACCATATTTGAAGAAATTTTACAGGTATATTCTTGTTCTTATTGTATTCACTATGCGATACTCCCGTACCTGCACTCATTACTTGTACATCTCCAGCTTTTATCACGGTGGAGTTTCCCATATCATCCATATGTTGCAAATCGCCTTCTAAAGGAATAGATATGATTTCCATGTTACTATGGGGATGTGTTCCAAATCCCTTGCCACCGGTAACGGAGTCATCGTTTAATACCCTTAGAACACCAAAATTCATTCTATCGGGGTTATGGTAATTCGCAAAACTAAAACTATGATAGGAGGTTAACCAACCATGATTTGCGTGTCCTCTTGTATTTGCCTTGTGTAAAATAGTTTTCATGACTACATCAATTTAGGAATATATGTCGGAATATCTTTTTAAAATTACACTGATAAAGTTGATACTTTTCTTAAATAATTTATAATTAAAAAGTAGGGTTTTAACACTATGAACTGTTTTAACATAGGAAAGCGTTTAACAACTAAATTTTAAAATAAAATATTCGTTCTACCCATAGTATTTATCTCATCGTGTATTATGAAATATCTTATAATAGTTTTATTTTTTCTGTCCTCCTTTAATTTTTATGGACAAAATTTTGAAAATGCGGCCAAACATGTCGGTGCTGGGGTTGTTCTCGGGGGTGTAGGTGGATATGCGGCCCATAAAATATTTAACGGGCAACGAGGTTGGACGTGGGCTGGTGCAATAGGTAGTAGTTTGGCGGCAGGATTGGCTAAAGAAACATACGATAAATCTACCTCTGGAATATGGCAAACAGATGATGTTTTGTATACCACCTTGGGAGGTGTTATTTCTGGTTTGGCAATGGAATTATTATTTAATAAAAGTAAGCGAAGCGGTAGGGGAGGCCTACGTAAAAACTGCGGATGTCTCGTGTTAAACAATAAGGTAGAGTATAATTTTGCACCCCTTGCAGTTGCAAACAGTTCAAGAAGTATTACCTCGGAAATACAGGTTTCCTATCTGTTAGAGTAAGCCTCTTGCCTTAATTTCCAAATACTTGTTTATCGTATTTATGGTTAGGTCTTCTGGTCTTGTCAAAATAGTCTGAATACCATACTTCTGCAATTCTTTTTGCATAAGAACTTTGTCTAAGGAGAATTTTTCAGCTATTGTTTTGTGGTAAATAGATTGCAAATCTTCGGCATCCGTTTCAATTAATTTTTCCAGCTCAGAATTCTCAAAGAAAATAACCACAAGTACATGTTTCTTTGCCAATGCCAAGAAATAGGGAAGTTGCCTTTTAAGGGACGAAATATGTTCAAAATTGGTATAAAGTAACAATAGACTTCTATGGTTTATTTTACGTTTAATATGACCATAAAGTACTCCAAAATCTGAGTCGGTAAAGTTCGTGTCTATGTTATACAGTTGCTCTAAAATGGTATTTAAATGTGTGGGTTTTTGTATGGCTGGCGCATAAGTATTTATTTCTTTTGAGAACCCAATTAATCCTGTTTTATCATTTCGTTTAAGGGCAACGTTTGAAAATGCCAGACAACTATTTATGGCGTAATCCAAAAGTTTTAGATTGTTAAATGGCATTTTCATAACCCGCCCAGTATCAATTATGGAATACACCGGTTGTGACTTTTCATCTTGATACTGGTTTACCATTAACTGGTTTTGTTTGGCGGTAGCCTTCCAATTTAGTGTCCTAACATCGTCTCCCTGTACATATTCTTTAATCTGTTCAAACTCCTGTGTATGACCAATTCTTCTTATTTTTTTAAGACCCAGCATGGATAGTCGGTTGCTTATAGCTAAAAAATCATACTGTTGCATTTGAATTATAGATGGATAAACAGGGACCATTTGGTCTTTTTGGAAAACAAATTTTCTCATTATTATCCGTAGAGGGGATGAGGCAAATAGAATCAAATTCCCAAACACGTATTCTCCTCTATCAACTGGCCGAACAGAATAATCAAATTGATTTTTAACTCCCCTAATTACTACAGTTTTGTATTTAAAATCTCTTTTTTGAAATTGCTTTGGGAGCTCATCAATAATAGAGATAAAGGTTTTAAAAGGATAATACGTTTCAAAAACGATCTGAATAGGGTTCACATCGCTATTGGATAGTTTTATGGGTAGTTTTCTTTGTCCATCAACTCCTTTTCCCAGGCCATAGAGCAATAAAATATCGAAAAGAAATAATCCAATAAGCAATAGCGTAAGCAGCCACGCAATTGGGTAGAGTGCCTTTACCCAATACGATAGTACAAATACAGCGGACAGGAATGCCAGGTATTTAAAGAAGGTATTATGAATGTAGAACGATTTGAGAAACTTCATCTACCTAGGGATTTCTACACTTTCAGTTATCATTTTAATGACATTTTCTGTAGACATACCCTCCATTTCCCTTTCAGGAGTTAGAATTACCCGATGGTTAAGAACCGGCACCAACGCTTTTTTAACATCCTCAGGGGTAACAAAATCTCTACCGTTAATGGCGGCAAATGCTTTTGCGCTGTTTAGGGTAGCAATAGATGCACGTGGAGAACCACCTAAATATAAATGGGGATGGTTTCTGGTCTTGGCAACTATTTCTGCTATATATTTGAATATTTTTTCTTCAACAATTATCTCTTGGATTTGGCTTTTAAAATGTTGCAGTTGTTTTGGGTCCAAGATATCTTTTATTAAAGTTTGTGGTAGCGATCCTTTTCTTTCGTGATGGGTTTTTAAGATAAGAATTTCTTCATCTGTTTCTGGATAGGATACTTTTATCTTAAACAAAAAACGGTCCAATTGGGCTTCTGGCAAGGCATATGTGCCTTCTTGCTCAATTGGGTTTTGTGTGGCCAATACCATAAATGGGGCATCCATTTTATACGTAGTTCCATCCATGGTGACTTGTCTTTCCTCCATGGTTTCAAACATGGCAGCTTGGGTTTTGGCAGGAGCACGATTTATTTCATCAATTAAAATAATATTAGAAAAAATAGGACCTTTTTTGAACTCGAATTCAGACTTTTTTACGTTAAATATGGAGGTACCCAGAATATCACTTGGCATAAGGTCCGGTGTAAATTGTATTCTACTAAAATCTGTTTTTAATGTTTTGGCAAAAAGCTTGGCGGTAATGGTCTTTGCTATGCCTGGTACACCTTCTATTAAAACATGGCCGTCTACTAAAAGAGAAACAATCAATAGTTCTATAAGGTTACTTTGCCCAACAATAACCTTGGACAATTCTTGCTTTATATCTGCAACCGCTTTTTGTAATTCCGCTAATGGAATTCTGTTATCAAAATTTAAATCGTCCTTTTGTGGTTCATTATTTTCCATTGGGTTGTAATTTATATTTTTGAATTAGTTTATTCAGTTTTATAATCTCGCTATCGGAAATAAGGGATTTCTTTTTAAGGCTGTTTATATATCTAAACAAAGCATCTGTTTCTTCCAGGGTATGTCCAGTTTTAGAAGACATCTTTTTTATGAAATCTTCATTTAGGTCTGTATCTTCAAAATAATATGTACTTCTTATATAGTTTAAAAAGTAATTTATTTTGTGGTCCACAATGGCCTTTTGATCATTCTTTTCAAAATACATATCAGAAATAGTCCTGGTAAATGCCAATGTCTGATTTTGAAGTGGCTTCACTACCGGAATGGCTCTTTGTTTTCTTTTGCCTTCAAAGAGAACATACATTACAGCACCAATTAAGGCTATATAATAGGCCCATTTTAATTCTTTGGTGTTTAAGAATATATACATGGGCGAAGTGTAAAAAGCCTTACCGCTTTTATAGTGGTTATCTAAATAAATGATATTGTCAGTATTTAAATAAGAACTTAAACCTGCCGTATAGTCTTTATTAGTATCCTTTAGTATAAAATAATTGGTGAATGCTTTTGGAAAAGTTGACAAAATAATTTCACCATTACCAAAATGAGTGTTTATTGCAGTTACATTTTCATTGTGTATTTCTTCATTCTCGGATTTTCCGGGCAAGGAAACGGTGGCTAAAACATTGGTATTGGTCGTATCTAACTCTGAGAATAGGGTAAGCACATTGTCTTTAGCATATTGGTATTCTTGGCTATTATCGAAATAGGGATTTACTAACTTGTGGTTTTGTTTTTGGGACGTTTCAAATCCACCATATTCTACTCTGGTATCGATATGCAATGTATCTGAAAGATGTACTCCAAACCCTTCGGAAGCAATAAAAAGGGTATTCCCTTTGGCTGTCCATTCCAACAGACTGTTTAGTTCAGCTTCATCAAAACTAATGGTATTGTTAATGAATACATACGTGCCTTTTAAATCCTCGTTATTGGTTAAAAACTCAAATGGAGGTATCGTTACCTGTTCTACCTGGTTAGGGTATAAGGAATTGTTCATGAGTTCATTGTATACTAAAGTTCCATATGGAATTTTATGTGTACTAACATAGGACTCAAACCAATTTAGTTCTTTTGGTTTATTATATTGTAGCAGCATTAACGCTGCTACGGTAACTACAAGGATAACGATATATACGGTTCCTTTTTTACGCATTCAGCATTATTTTTTTTAATGCCAAAAACTTAGATTCAGCTTTCTCAAATTTTAATTTGTCTATGGGGAAATCACCATACCAGATATAATCGTACAATCTAGTCAAGGTTTTGAAAGGTGTTTGTATATGTGCTTTTTCAATTTCTACAATATAATCCTCATTCGTTTTTTGATGTTCCCAGCTAATGATATTTTCTTGCGTCATTATTTGTAGTATATACAGATAATAATATCGTATTGCCAGCCTATAATCAGAATTGGCTAAGGCGTTTTTAATAAGCTCTTGAATATCTTCGTTCTTTATGATATGCTCTTCTTCTGAAAGGGCTACTGTAGATTGATTTTTCTTAGCATATAATACCGATCTTGCATTAACGTTAATAAAAAATTTAATGAGGATAAATAGCAAAAGTACTAGAAGTATATATGGTGATATTTCTAGAAAAACATGAAAAGCGCCACTGGCCTTTTCTATCCCAAAAACCCATTCAAAAAATTTTAAAACAGTATTTGAAATCCAATTTTTAAAGGAAATCCACCATTCTGGCGCGCTAGATTTTATTTCCTCGTAATCAAATTTAGGGTCGTTTAGATACGTTTCTAAATCGCGTTCGCTTATTCTTTTTGGGCTTATTTCAGAAGTGTCATGTGCTAGGGACAAGGTATCCTTTTGAGCATAGGTGGTTAACCCTATGATTGAGCATATGATGATAAACAGAATGCGTTTACCCATTAGTTAAATATCAGATGTTTTACCAAGATTCTCAATACGTTCATAAGTACCTGTAAAATTCTTTTTCTCGTTCAAGTTAAAATAGATGAATACAGCGCCTATTATGGATACGAGGTTTAATATAAACTGGCCTATTGTACCGATAACATTTAATAAAATATAGATGGGGTCTTTCATGGTATCCATCATATTTTCAGCATCCATTTCTCCGGAGAAAATTCCCATTTTCATATACTGATAAATTACTGTTGGAATCGCAAATGCATACGAGGCTACCATGACTATTATACCAATAACAAACAAAGTGACAAATGTAATCCACCATTCGTCCTTCACGAGTTTAAAACTGTAGCTATAGGCATCTGAGACACCCATTTTGTTAAATACTAGAACACAAAACGATAACACCAACGGAACATACAGGTATATCCCTGGAATAAAACAAAATATAAACCCGACCATTACGGAAATTCCCACCAATATGCCAAGGCCAATAAAGTTCCAAAAGCTACCGTAAACTTCTTTTTTAATAGTGTAAAAATCGATTGTCCCCTTGCCATTGGCATAGGACTTTATGTAATGTAATACCGTAGATTGAGACATGGTATATACGGCTACAATAGAAAAAATATAAGCAATCGCTATCAAGAAGATTATCAACAGGTTTTCAGTTTCGTTGCCTCCATTAATAAACATATAGCTAAATGTATCTCCTACATAATAAAGATAGGCAACGAGGGCCAAAATCATCACCAATAAAAAAGGACCTACAATCTTTAAATATGTGTTGAAAAAAGTTTTGAATTCTGCCCTTAGAAATGCAAAGGTATCGGACAAAATCTCCCCTAATTCCCTTTGTTTCTTAAATTCTATGTAATCAGTTTTCATTGGTTATTTGTTTTTTATGCAATTTATACGGATATATAACGTAATAAAATAGGATTAGTGCCAAAGAACTTAGAATGATAAAAATTGCCAACCAATCTGGCATCTCTGTATGTCTGGTAACAAAACCCTCTAAAAATCCGGCTATGATAAAAAATGGAATGGTGCTGACCATTATTTTGAGTCCATTTTTCACCCCTCTTTTAAATGATTCCAAACGGGTATACGTTCCGGGAAAAAGCATGCCATTGGCAAGTACGAGGCCCGCACAACCAGCTATGATTATTACGGATATTTCTATGGTGCCATGTATCCAAATGGTTCGTACAGATTCCCAAAGTAATCCCTTTTCGTAAAAGAAATATTGAAAGCTCCCTAGCATAATTCCATTTTGTAGCATAACCATGAGGGTTCCAATTCCCAACAAAATACCGTATACAAATGCCATTAAGGCAACTCTAATATTGTTAATGGTAATACCCAAAAACATATTAAATTCCCCCATTTGTTTATAAACGGCCATAGGGTCTCCTTTTTCAATGTTTTCAAGGGTCATGTTCACATAACGGTCACCTAAAATAGAGCGTACAAAATCGCCCTCGTTGGCTGCGGAAAAAGCTCCTACAAAGGAAAAGAATATAAATACCAAAAAGGCGATGAGCAATTCCCTGTGGTGTTGTTTGAACATACTTGGGAATTCTGTTTTCCAAAAACTAATTATTCTATTTTTGGGCTCTCTTTTAGACTTATAAATTTTTTGATGCGCTTGTGATGCCAATGAGTTAAGGTAAAACTCAGTATTACTTTTAGGGTAAAATGTTTTCGCGTAGCTTAAATGGTCGGTTACTTCTATGTAAAGATTGGACAATACATCTGGGTCTAGATTCGTTTTGTTTGCCAAAGCACTTTCAAAAGTTGACCATTTGTCCTTATTTTGCTTTACAAAGGCGGCTTCGCGCATTAACTATAGGGTTTATACCAAAGAAACAAAACAATGGAACAATTTCAAATAGAAACAGCCCAAAATATAAGTATAGACCAAAATACGGCACATTTAGGAGAAAGGATGTTGGCCTTTATAATTGATACCCTAATCATTGTCATCTATTATGTATTGATGGTGTGGTTGTTACTGGCATTGAATATAGAACCCAATGATCAATGGGCTATTTATATGGTATTGGGCCTACCTGCATTTTTATATTATTTTTTATTGGAGACCTTTATGGATGGGAAAACCATAGGCAAGTATTTTATGCAAATAAGGGTAGTGAAGTTAGATGGTACCAAACCGGGATTTACCAATTTTTTTGTTAGATGGATATTAAGAATCATAGATATTTCATTGAGTTCCGGTGGCTTGGCGGTATTGACCATTTTAATTAGGGGAAAGGGACAACGAATAGGTGATATTGCAGCAGGTACTACGGTAATTAGTGAGAAAAAGCGTATTTTATTGAAGGATACCTTATTAAGGGAGTTGCCAAAAGATTATGTACCTAAGTTTCCACAGGTAACCGTTTTTAAGGATGCTGAGATGCAGACCATTAAAAACCTATACGATGATGCAAAACGTAACGGTAACCATAATGTTATTATATCTTTGGCCGATAGGATAAAAAAAGTAACCGAAATTTCAACTGATCTTACCCCAATAGAATTTGTGAATATCGTCATCAAAGATTATAGTTTTTATACACAAGACTTATAACATATGTTCTATACTATTATAGATATTTTAGGTACTGTGGCCTTTGCCATTTCTGGTGTTTTGGTGGCAATGGAGAAAAAGCTGGATGTTTTCGGTGTTTTTATAATAGCATTTGTAACTGCGGTTGGCGGTGGTACTTTACGTGATGTTTTAATTGGAAATACACCAGTTGCATGGATGAAGGAGCCAATGTATATTTTGATTATTTTATTATCTGTTGTAGCCGCAATTCTTTTTTCAGGTAGATTAAAGTATTTCAGTAAATCACTTTTTTTGTTTGATACGATAGGTATAGGACTCTACACTATGGTAGGTATAGAAAAAGGATTAAACGCGGATTTATTACCTGTTATTTGTATTGCATTAGGAACTATGACTGCAAGTTTTGGTGGTGTATTAAGAGATATATTGTGTAATGAGATTCCTGTTATTTTCAGAAAAGAAATTTATGCAACGGTATGTATTTTAGGTGGAGGCGTTTATTTTCTTTTGATACAGTTTCCAATAGATAATACTATTGCCTATATCGTGGCGATCATCTCTATCATTGTAATGCGAATTTTGGCGGTACGTTTTAAAATATCCTTACCAAATATTTACCCTAAAGAATAGGGTATTTGGTATTATTCCAAAACTTCCGCTTTGGTAATATATATGTTCTGTGAGGGCCAATCTCCCTTACCAACGGGCTGTGCATTAATTTGATCAACCACGTCCATACCTTCAATTACTTTTCCAAAAGGGGTGAAATCTCCATCTAAATGATAGGAACCAGGATTGGTCACCACAATGAAAAACTCATATGGTGAGGCCAACATATGTGGATTGTCAATCTCGCTACTGGGCATAGAAACTATTCCACGATGGTGCTTGTAACCCTTTCTCGTATCTGGTGGTAAAAGGTACCTTCCAATTTCCCTCCTTTTGTTTGCAGTTTGTTTATCATCAGAATTCCCACCTTGGATAATAAAATCCTTTACAACCCGGTGAAACTGGGTGTATTCAAAATATCCCTTTCTGGTTAAATAAATAAAATTGGCTTTGTGATAGGGCACGTTATCAAATAGTTGAATTGTAAAACTTCCAAAAGTTGTGGTCATTTTTACTTTGTTCACCTTTAAATTTTTCTGATAATTAAAGAAAAAATCTATGGCATTTTCTTCATCAAGCTTAAATTTTTCTTCCTTGGTTTCGGCAGTGGCCTCTTTGGGATTAGCGCTGTCTATATGTTTTACAACTTGTGTTTCTGGAATTTCTAACTTCTTAGAATTATCTTTACAGCTAGTAAGGAAAAGAGCCCCTAATAAAAGGGAACACCAAATATTTTTTAAACCCATGGATTTTAAAATTTTTGTACAACGTTTGTCAAAAATAAAAGATCTACCACTTCCTGGCGAGGCTTCCCATTATAAAATGGCTCCTAAGGAAAGGCTTTTAGAGTTATTAAAACAAGACAAGTTGCCTAAAAATCCACGAAAGGCGGCGGTAATGGCATTGTTTTATCCTGATGTAAATAACAGTACTAAGCTTTTATGTATTCTTCGTAAAACATATAAGGGCGTACATTCCAACCAAGTTGCCTTTCCTGGTGGCAAGGTAGAGAAAGAGGATGTAGACCTTAGATATACTGCGCTGCGGGAAACACATGAGGAAGTAGGCGTTCCACCTTTTGATGTCAAAGTAATTCGGGAATTGTCCAAAGTGTATATACCACCAAGCAATTTTGAAGTGCAACCTTATATGGGCTTATATGAAAATCCAAAACCCTTTATAATCCAAGAATCTGAAGTGGCTTCTATTTTGGAGATATCCTTGTCCGATTTTATTGAGGAAGCTAATGTAATATCTAAAAAAATGACAACTTCATATGCCGTAGATATTGATGTACCTGCCTTTGAATTAAACAATTACGTGGTTTGGGGTGCTACGGCAATGATGATGAGCGAGATTAAAACCCTTTTAAAACAGGTGTTATAAGCAGTATTTCTTATTTTAGCGGTTATGGGATTGTTTAAGAAAAACCCTTTTGGGCATAATTTGTTTTTAAAAAAATGGCTAATTCGCATCCTCGCGGTTTTGTCCCATCAGCGCTATAAACGATTCAACAAATTGGAAATAGAAGGTTCTGATATTATTAGAAGCTTACCAGAAGCCAATGTGCTTTTTGTTAGTAATCACCAGACCTATTTTGCGGATGTAGTGGCCATGTTCCATGTATTTAATGCAAGCTTAAGTGGCAGGGAGGATTCTATTAAAAATTTAGGCTACATATGGCAGCCCAAATTGAACATGTATTACATAGCTGCGGCCGAAACCATGAAAAAAAGTCTACTCACCAAGGTATTGGCATATGCAGGATCTATTAGTGTGGAACGTACTTGGAGAGCAGAAGGTAAGGATGTGAAACGACAAGTGAAGATGAGTGATATTTCCAATATTGGAACAGCACTTAAAGATGGCTGGGTAATTACATTTCCACAAGGGACTACAACCCCTTGGAAACCTTTGCGAAAGGGTACGGCACATATAATTAAAAAATATAAACCAATAGTAGTCCCGGTAGTTATAGATGGTTTTAGGCGTTCATTTGATAAAAAGGGACTTCGTGTAAAGAAAAAGGGAATCTTACAGTCAATGGTAATCAAGGAACCCTTGGAGATTGATTATGATAACGAGTCAACAGACTCTATCATTGAAAAATTGGAATATGCCATAGAACAGCACCCTTCTTTTTTAAAGGTTATTTCTAAAAAAGACTTGTTGGCCTATGAAGAGGAGAACAAACAAAGAAAATGGAAAGCTTAGATTTCCAATTGCTTTAGTTCACTGTAATTCTTTTTAAGTTTTCTTAAAAGCAATCCATAAAGTAGAAAGTAGACACCTCCCATAAACAACGTAAGCAGTATTCCAAAAATACCTATGGATAACATAAGTGTTATTCTAAGTTTATCTTCTGAAATATTTTCCAAGCTATCTTTTAAGTCTGGAAAAGCGTTACTTATATTTTCATTTAGATACACACCTACGACCATAATTAAAACAGTGACCATAATGATGGACAACGAGAAAATCACATAGTGTTTAACTGTTTTTCTTGTTCTAATGATTTTGCGCATCAGGTTTTTGGAATTGTCCAAAACCGAAATTTCCTTGAATCGTTTATAAAACTGAAAAATAAAATAAAACACGACGCCGTATGATATTATGGATACTCCAAACAAATATTTTGACACGCCTATATTTTTATAAACCTCCATGCCCTCTTGCATCGATGGTAACAGGTATAATAAATGGGGCAAGGTAAATTCCAGAATACTTATAATCAATATCCATTTAACGATAGAGGAAGATTTTTTCCAAATCATTTTATGAATCTCGGTATAGGATAATTTTGGCAACTCAGCATCTTTCTTTTGCCAATCTCTTTTTAATAATTCTAGTTCATCCATCATAACCTTAAGGATTAAGTATGGTTCGTAATTTTGTTTTTATTCTATTCATTTTTACACGGGCATTAACTTCGGTAATTCCTAAAGTTTCTGATATTTCCGTATAATTTTTATCCTCTAAGTACATGAACACAAGGGCCTTGTCAATATCGCCCAATTGCCGTACCGCTTTGTACATCAACTTTAATTGTTGTTCTTGGGTATCATCATATTCATCGGCCTTAATTTTAAAAATGACCGATTCGTAATCTTGTGTTCGTACTCTTTTCTTGGATTTTCTGTATAAGGTAATGGCAGTATTAAGTGCTACACGATACATCCAAGTACTAAATTTGGAATCTCCCCTAAACTTGGGATAGGCCTTCCATAATTGTATAGTGATTTCCTGGAACAAATCATTGTGAGAATCTTGATCATGAGTATAAAGTGTACAGATTTTGTGGACAATATTTTGATTGTCCTGTAGTTCCGTCACAAACTTATGTTCCAGTTCTTTATTCACTAATGGTTGGTTGATCTTTGGTTATAAGTCTCTTTAAACTTGGATTTGTTACACCTATTTAAAAGTATTTCAAAAAAAAGTGCTCAAGAATATCTTGGCACTTTTTATTATATACTAATGATATTAGTTACGATAGTCCAAAGCGGGAGGTCTATCTCCTAGCAATGGTATATAAGTAAAGTTAGGTCCTCTCTTTTCTTCAAATTCTTCTTTAGCTTGTGCAACCAATGTTTTATCCTCGAACAAGTCTATGGCGGTTAATGTCAAAGTTTTTGCGGCAATCATCATACCTTTTGTCCCTATAGACGTTCCTCCCGCAGCTACCGCCTGCCAACTATGTGCAGAAGTGCCTGGAACCCATGTGGCCGTGCTGAATCCTACTGTTGGTACAACAAAACTAACATCGCCTACATCCGTTGAACCATATGCTCTAGCCTCTGTTTTATAGGGTTGAATGTTTTTTGCTGTCGCTAAATCTGCTTTTTCTTGTCCTAGTGTAATTGCAATTTTATCAGCAAACATCTTTTCCTCAGGAGAATATTCAAGCCCTCCCACTTTTGTCAAATTTTCATGTACTAATTTTTGCAGGGTTAGATTAGGTAATAGCTCATGTACCCCGTTTACAATCTCGTAATCCATAGATGTACCAGTTCCTAATGCAGCTCCCTCCGCGGCTTTTACAATACGGTCAAAAATACTCTTTACTACATCTCTACGGTTATGTCTCGCGTAGTAATATACTTCGGCAAAATCTGGCACCACGTTTGGTGCTTTACCACCATCTGTTATTACGTAATGAATTCTTGTTTCTTGTGGGATGTGTTCACGCATCATATTAACCATTGAATTCATGGCTTCCACACCATCAAGAGATGATCGACCTCGCTCAGGTGCACCTGCCGCATGAGCAGAAATTCCATGAAATCTAAATTTGGCAGAAATATTGGATAATGCAGCAGCCGCACTTGCAGCATTCTGTGCTCCAGGATGCCAATGTAGTGCTACGTCAACATCATTAAATAATCCAGCACGGGACATATACACTTTGGCGCCACCACCTTCTTCCGCTGGAGTTCCATAAAATCTGATGGTACCTTCACTTTTATTTGCTTGTAACCATTGTTTGGCAGCTATCGCCGCAGCTGTAGATGCGGTACCAAAAAGATGATGGCCGCAGGCATGGCCCGCAACTTTTCCGGCCGACTTTTTTTCAGGTGTTGCTTCTTGTGACAATCCAGGTAAAGCATCATATTCACCCATAATGGCAATTACTGGACTACCACTACCATATTCGGCAATAAAAGCGGTTGGTATGTCTGCTACTCCTTTTTCAATGCTAAATCCGGCATCGCTTAGGGTTTTTTGGAGTATCGCAGCACTTTTCTCTTCTTGATAACCCATCTCCGCCAAGTTCCAAATGTCATTGGCTATTTTACCATATGTTGCACTTTTGGATTCTAAATTTTCAATTATGTCTTTTTCTGATTTTTGGGAGTACATCGTAAGTATTGATGTGCATAATACTAAGAGTAAAATTGTTGGTTTTCTCATTTTCAGCGATTTATAATTTGACTTCTAAAGATACTGAAAAAGGCGATATTCTTTTCTATTGGTAGTGTGATTGTTTAATTTTGTAAATCAGAAATAAACTATGAACATACCACGTTCCAGCTACCCTAGGGTAGTTATCATTGGCGGAGGATTTGCAGGTGTTTCCTTAGCCAAAAAGCTTAGTAAAAAGGAGGTCCAGGTTGTGCTTTTGGACAAGAATAACTACCACACTTTTCAACCTTTGTTGTATCAAGTATCTACTGGTGGCTTGGAGCCGGATTCTATTGCCTATCCATTAAGAAAAGTATTGATAGGGTATGATAATTTCTTTTTTAGGTTAGCGGAGGTACAAGAAATAAAAAAGGAATCCAAACATTTAGTGACATCCATAGGAGAGCTATCTTATGATTATTTGGTTGTGGCAACAGGTTCTAAAACAAATTTTTTTGGCAATAAGGAACTGGAGAAAAATGCCATGTCCATGAAAACCATACCGCAGTCATTAAACCTTAGAAGCTTAATATTAGAAAATTTTGAACAAGCGTTATTAACCGATGATTATCATGAACGTGATGCCCTAATGAACTTCGTAATCGTTGGTGGAGGTCCTACTGGTGTAGAATTGGCAGGGGCACTCGCTGAAATTAAAAAGGGCATCCTGCCAAAGGATTATCCAGACTTGGATACGCGAAGGGCGCAGATAAACATTGTGCAAGGTGGTGACAGACTCTTAAATGCCATGAGTGAAATCGCTTCCAAAAAGGCAGAGGACTTTTTAGAGAAATTAGGGGTTCAGGTTTGGAAAAATGTCCGTGTTACAGGTTATGATGGTAAAACGGTAAGAACCAAAACCGATCTTACTTTTGAAACTGCTACTTTGGTTTGGGCCGCGGGAGTAAAGGGAGCCAATATAAAAGGCTTGGATTCTGAAGATGTGCTATCAGGAAGTAGGTTGAAA
>CBFIGW010000074.1:0-15141 GCA_965662155.1 Maribacter sp.
TCCCGTACAATCTCATCTATTAGTTTTAACTTTTTCATATCAGCGGCAGTAAGTTTTAATGACGACGCAGCCATTTCTTTATACTCCCAACTTCTCCACAATATAGATGAACAAGATTCTGGCGAGATAACGGAGTACCAAGTATTTTCTAACATCAATACCTTATCACCTACACCTATTCCCAAGGCACCACCCGAAGCACCTTCACCTATAATGGCTACAATAATTGGTACTTTTAATCGGGTCATTTCCAAAATATTCCTAGCAATTGCTTCACCTTGGCCTCTTTCTTCTGCTTCTATTCCCGGGTAAGCACCTGGTGTATCTATTAAACAAACTACAGGGATATTAAATTTCTCAGCAGATTTCATTAGACGCAATGCTTTTCGATATCCTTCGGGGTTTGCCATACCAAAATTCCTGTATTGTCTTGTTTTGGTGTTATAACCCTTTTGTTGTCCGATGAACATATAACTCTGATCACCAATTTTGCCCAAACCACCGATCATTGCTTTATCATCTTTCACATTACGGTCACCGTGAAGCTCTAAGAAAGTATCTCCACAAATGGCATTTATATAATCTAAAGTGTAAGGTCTGTTTGGATGTCTAGAAAGTTGAACCCGCTGCCAAGCAGTAAGATTCTTATAAATCTCCTTTCTAGTTTCGGTTAACTTCTTTTCTATTTGTTTACAGGTTTCGGTAACATCTACATCGCTTTCCTCACCAATAATCATACACTTGTCCAATTGATCTTCCAATTCCTTTATAGGAAGCTCAAAATCCAAATACTCCATAGTTCAAAAAATATATAAGTTAGTTGTGGCTGTAAAGATATAAACTTTCATGTGTATTAAACCTTTTATCCCTGTTTTATACTAGCCTTTTGTTTTAATACACCATTGATAACAACCGTAAACAAGATGATAAAAGCTCCTATATAAAAATACAAATTCATTTTTTCTTCGGCTCCAAAAATCAACCAAGCCAATATAATTCCATAAACAGGCTCTAAGTTCGTGGTAAGCATTACGGTATAAGGAGTAAGTACTCTCATTACCTTAACAGAAGCTATAAAAGCATATGCCGTGCACACTAAAGCCAAAATGACCAAGTATAACCAATCTGAACTACTTAAATTAAAGAAAGAACCAGAAAAGGAACCAAACATACTAAGTACAATACTTAAGAACACTACCCCAATTCCTAACTCATAAAAAGAAATTACTGCTGGCCGGTTAGTTTTAACAAGTTTACCATTGATAAGCGAAAATATTGCTGCCAGAAAAGCAGATATCAATGCTATTCCCATTCCTAGAACATACGATGTTTCGACTTTAAAAATTAAATACAGCCCTATAATCACCAATAGCCCAAGTATAATTTCATAACCAATAATTTTACGGTTGAATAAAAAAGGTTCCATTAACGAAGTAAAAAAAGCACCTGTAGACATCATAGCCAGGGCTATAGAAATGGTGGAAATTTTTATGGCATAAAAGAAGGTAACCCAATGACATGCCACCACAACTCCTCCAATTAACAACCATATAAGAGTTCTTGTGTTCACCTTTAAGCTAATCTTGGCAAAATAAACGTAACCGTAAATAAAAATAGTGGCCATCCCCATTCTAAACCATACCAATGGCAAGGATTCTATGGATATTAACTTGCCTAGAATGGCTGTAAAGCCCCAAATAAAAACAATAAAATGTAAATGTATAAGATTTCTAATCCTATCTTTTTGCATTTTGAAGAAGGTAAAAAGCTAATAATCCAAAAAGCACATTTGGAATAATCACCGCTAATAACGGAGAAAAACCGGACTGTTCCGCGAGGGTTCCAAAAACTTTATCAAAAAATATAAATACAAAAGCAACCAATATACCAAATGCCAAATTTACTCCCATACCTCCCCTTCTTTTAACTGATGATACCGCAACCGCAATGATTGTTAATATAAAAGCGGTTAAAGGCAACGCCCATCGTTTATATTTAACCAATATGTACGTATTAATATTAGAAGCACCTTTCCTTTTTTGGTCTGCTATAAATTTATCCAACTCATACAAATTCTTTGTCTCCGCTACATAGGAGACCGGAGTTAAATCATCTATTTTAAACTGAAAAATAGTGTCTAAACGACGTTTACTCTCTATATGAGCGGAGTCTCCCACCATTTTTCTTTTTGTGTATGAAGTTAGTCTATAATTACTGTCCTTTTCTACCCATCTGATATTATTAGCGGTAATTTTAAAATCTAATTTATTGACAGAGTCAAACCTTTCATAGGTAAAGTTATGTCCCAACTTTCTTGAAGGTTCAAAACTACTTATATAAATAAAATCGGTTTCGTTAAGTTGATTAAAAATGTTCTTGGTTACCCTATCCTGTTTACCTTTTTTTAAATATTTAAATTTAAATTCATTAAATCCTACACTGGCCTTTGGCACAATGAACATGGTCATAAAAAACATTAGAATAGCCACCATGGAAGCGCCAATTAGATAAGGCCTTAAAAAGCGATTGTAAGACACCCCAGAGCTTAAAATAGCAACTATCTCGGTATTATTAGCCAATTTAGAAGTAAAGAAAATTACGGATAAAAAAAGAAAAATAGGAAATAATAGGCTGCCTATATAAATAGTAAAATTGATGTAATAGACAATTATCTCATTTAAAGGCGCCTCATTATCTATCATTTTACCCACCTGCTCCGCCAAATTTACCATTATACCAATAGGCACGAACAACATTAACATTAAGGAAAATGTAAACAAGTATCGTTTTAATATGTATCTATCAATTATGGATAACATTATAATCTTTTGTCCATTTGTTTTACCATCTTATTTTTCCAATCGTAAAAATCGCCGTTCAAAATGTGCTTTCTGGCCTCACGCGTCAACCAAAGATAAAATCCTAAGTTATGAATTGTTGCAATTTGTTTTCCCAAATACTCATTGGCCGCAAACAAATGTCTTAAATAAGCTTTTGAATACTCCCTATCTACGAAAGTGGTTCCCATTTCATCTATGGGCGAAAAATCATCTTCCCATTTTTTATTCTTAATATTTATGGTACCATGTGCTGTAAACAACATGCCGTTCCTTGCATTTCTGGTTGGCATCACACAATCGAACATATCAATGCCCAAAGCAATATTTTCCAAAATATTTATCGGCGTTCCTACACCCATTAAATATCTTGGTTTGTCTTCTGGTAGAATCTCACAAACTACTTCTGTCATACCATACATTTCTTCTGCGGGCTCCCCAACGGAAAGCCCACCTATCGCATTACCCTCTGCTCCCGCATTGGCTATGTATTCTGCGGATTGTCTTCTTAAGTCTTTATATGTGGAACCTTGAACTATAGGAAAAAAACTTTGAGAGTAGTCATATTCAAAAGGTGTTTTTTCTAAATGATCAATACAACGGTCTAACCAACGATGCGTCATATGCATAGACCTTTTTGCGTAATTATAATCACAAGGATAAGGCGTACATTCATCAAATGCCATTATAATGTCTGCGCCAATAACCCGCTGTATTTCCATTACATTTTCTGGGGTAAACCAATGCATAGAACCATCTATATGGGATTTAAACTTTACGCCCTCCTCTTTGATTTTTCGGTTTCCTGATAGGGAATATACTTGATAGCCACCGCTATCCGTTAAAATATTACGATCCCATCCCATAAATTTATGAAGCCCACCTGCTTGTTTTAATATATGGATCTTTGGTCTTAGGAACAGGTGATAGGTATTTCCAAGAATTATATCTGGATTTATTTCTTCCTTGAGCTCTTTTTGATGTACTCCCTTTACTGAAGCCACAGTACCTACTGGCATGAATATAGGGGTTTCAATTTTACCATGGTCCGTTTCCATGATACCCGCCCTAGCTTTAGACTGCGCATCTGTTTTATGTAACGTAAATTTCAATAGTATAGAATAAGTCCGCAAAGATAATGAACTCCAAGCGTCTAAAACTTAATAAAATCCAAAGATGTTTATGAATAGTATAGCAAGCAATAAAGATACCTACCCTACGTTTTCATGGTATAACGAGAATTGAAAGGTTTGGTATTGTTCTTGATACCTATTCATCAATTAAAAAATATACTATTATGAAAAAAACATTTTTAATTATCGCATTTTTACTTACGGGGCTGATCACATTTGCACAGTCCGGTTCTGGTTTTGGACTAAAAGGAGGTTTAAACTATAATGGAAACGGAGAATTCTTTGACTCTGCGGAAAATGCCATTCGTAACCCTGATAAAAATGTAGGCTACCATATTGGTGTCTTTGGTAAACTTGGGAATAAAATCTACGTTAGGCCAGAATTAGTGTATACAAGTACTACCTCTGGTTATAATGAGGGTGACTTAAAATTGAATAAATTGGACATGCCGGTACTTGCTGGACTTAAAATAATTGGGCCATTGAATATTTTTGCCGGACCGTCTTTCCAATACATTTTAAATTCAAAATTTGATGGGGTAACCATTGATAATATCGAAAATGATTTCACAGTTGGTCTTAATATTGGAGCAGGAGTAAATCTGGGAAAATTAGGTATAGATGTTAGATATGAACGTGGATTTTCTGAAAATGAGATTGACTTCATCAACACTAATATAACCAGCTTAACCGGTGATAGAGTAGATACAAGACCTGATCAGATCATATTAAGTTTATCTTTAAAGTTATAAGACCAACATAGTACTAAAAAAGCCTCTTGATATACAAGAGGCTTTTTTATTGATTCTTTTCTAGATTTTATAAATCATCATTGTCCAAATGATCAAAGATGCCATCTCCATCTGTATCTCTAAAGCTATCAAAACTACCATCGTCTTTTAAGTTTATTTCTTCAATAGTAGGAATGCCATCCGCATCATCATCGGTGTCATTATAATTGGCCAGAAATACTGAAAAAGGTTCCGTTTCGCCATCTGTATTGTCATTATTTAAATTTCCATCATTGTTTAAGTCTTCCAAAATTGAAGGAATACCGTCGCCGTCAAAATCAGTGTCCGGCTCATAAGAAAAAGCATCTATCTTGAATATTAGTGGTGTATAAGCACTAATTACGGTACCTTGGGAAGATGAAAAGTAACCTAGTCCTGAAGGAATAAATATTGCACCAATACCATAACCATCATAGCTAACAGTACCATCTCCATTTTCCATTGGACCAATTCCAGTTTGAAAATATTCCATTCCGTTTCCAAAACCACGTACAACGTTGGAGAGATTAAAACGAATAGGCTGCTCACTAGAGGCATCAAACTTGGTACCGTCTAGTAAAGTCCCCTCATATCTAAGACTCACGAAATCACCAATAGTGGGCTTTCCTTCCTCTGTTCCTTGCCTTGCCACAAGCACATATAACTTATGCTCAATTACTTCATCATCATCTCTTCCAAAATCCGAAGATTCAACTGAAATAGTTTCCGTGATGAGTTCCATTCCTTCTATATTTTCAGTGCCAATATTTAAAATAGAAGTTTTTCCTTCATTTTCTCCCGCAATGGTATCAAACACTATTTTATAGTCGAAATCGGCTGTTGGAGACCTAAATTCTTCATAATTAAATGTATGGGTACTTAAAAAAGCCATGATTTCAGCATCATCTTCAACTTCCACCTCGCTTAACAATCTCGGTGGTACGGTAACGATATCGTTATCATCGTCTTTTTTACAAGACCCAACTAAAACTAAGGCAAGCAGAAAGAAATATATATATTTAAATTTCATGAATACGTATTTACAAGGCCGCAAGATAGTATTTTCCACTATTTTTGTGGAGTATCTTAACAAAGATTTTTAATTGTTATGCGGATAGATAAATACTTATGGAGTACACGCTACTTTAAGACCAGAAACCTAGCTAGTAACATCTGTAAAAAAGGTCATGTTAAAATTAATGGTCAAATAGCCAAACCCGGCAAAGAAGTTTTACCTATGGATAAGATAGTGGTTCGGAAAAACCAAATTGATTATCAATTTACCGTGTTAGATATACCTACAAGTCGCGTTGGAGCAAAATTGGTTGATATTTACAGAAAAGACACTACACCAAAAGAGGCTTTTGAACATAATGAACTATTAAAATATTCAAAAGACTATTACAGAAAGAAAGGCAGTGGCAGACCCACAAAAAAAGATCGTAGGGAAATTGATGATTACTTGGACGAGCCTGAAGGCGATACTGATTAAATTCTATTCTTATGTTCAAGTAATGTGTACATAGACCATAGGTAATCCTAAAATATTCAAAAACATACCTATCTTTAGATTTTCAATTAACGTTTATGGAACAAAATATTCTTTCGCACCAACAAATACAATACAAAATAGAACGCATTGCCTATCAAATTTATGAAGCTAATGTAGAAGAAGAAGAAATTATTGTTGCAGGAATTGAAGGCGGTGGCTTAAATTTCGCCAAGAAAATTATTTCCGTACTTCGAAAAATAACTACTTCGCAGATAACGCTTTGCAAGGTACATATGGATAAAGAAAATCCTTTGGAAAGTGGCGTTAGCACATCATTGCGTGAAAAGGATTTTATAAATAAATCCGTAGTATTGGTTGATGATGTTTTAAATTCTGGAACTACCTTAATTTATGGGGTCCATCATTTCTTAAAAACACCTTTGAAACAATTAAAGACGGCGGTTCTAGTAAACAGAAACCATAAAAAATATCCTGTAAAAGCAGATTACAAAGGTATTTCGTTATCTACATCTTTACAAGAACATGTAAATGTGCTTTTTGAAAGTAAGAACAACCGGGTATACTTAGACTAAAGTGTTAAGTATTTCCTCCTTTACTTCTTTAGGGTCTTTATTATAGTTGTGGACTATATGGTGTGCTTGATTATAAAAATAACTTCGTTCAAAAAGATGTTTGGCTATAAACTCTGGTAATTCCTTATCGGACAAATGAGCTATTAGGGGCCGTTTAGCCTTTTGCGATGCTAACCTTGAAACCAATTCTGAAATAGAGACGCGAATATAAAAAGAGTTCTTAGTGGTTTTGTTGATATCGGTCATGTTTGTACCAAAACAAGGAGTGCCACCGCCTACTGACAACACAAAATTTTCATTTATTGCTAAAATTTCATTTAAATATTGATTTTCTTTTTTTCTAAAATAAACCTCTCCCTTCTCCCTAAAAATCTCACTGATGGATTTTTTTTCTGAATTTTCAATATATTCATCTAAATCTAAGAATTTATACTTCAATGCTTTAGCAACCATTTTACCTATAGTTGTTTTACCACTCCCCATGTAACCTACCAGAACAATTTTCACGCTGTAATTTTATGTAAAATTGGACATATTTTAATCGATTTCAAAAAAAAATAAATTTCTAATGAATTAGACTTGTGAAATAAATTATAGGGTGTATATTTGCACCCGCAAACAGCAAAAGATTCTGTTAACATCATGACCTGGTAGCTCAGTTGGTAGAGCATCTCCCTTTTAAGGAGAGGGTCCTGGGTTCGAGCCCCAGCCAGGTCACAAAAAAAAGCCTTCCTCATATGGAAGGCTTTTTTTATTCCATTAGCTAAAATTTTTAAAATAAGAAAAATGAAATTAGAATTTCATTTTCTAACGCAATCTTAGCTGTGTCAACTTAAAGGTTAAATATAAAGCTTCATTGATATTATTGTAAAATTTACTCTAATATTTAGACCTGCTTTATTAATAAATAAACAGTTTTTTCTTTTAGGAAAGAACTACTACTTATTTTTATGTAGGAGCCTTTCTACCCCGCAACAATAATAATTAAAGAAAGGATTAGAATAGGTTAAAAAAAAATCTATAATTTTATTATCAATGAAAGACACCATAGAACAACCAGAAAGTAGCTAAAAGAATAGCAATCACATTATAAAATCTTGCTTTATTCGATTAAAAAATAAACAAAATTCATTACGCGTAAAAAAGGTATCTTGTACCTCCATTTGGCAATTATAGAATCTGTTTGCATGAAGTACTTGTCTGGAATTGTTCTTATTTAAAAATAAAATTTATCTATATGGAAAAAGATGTGAATAACCCATTAAAGGATCTTGATGTTTGGGAAGAAGACGTTATAAGAAGATACCCATCTGAAGGAGAAAAGGCCAAAACCGATTATAGAAATTACGACGAACCAGGCAGGGACACTGTAAAAGAGTTCTATAGATTAAACCATGAATACCAAACATTTGAATTTGTTTCCCAAAAACAAGAAGAATTTTTAAAATTTGATAAACGGGAAATGACACTTTGGGATGCAGTTGAATACTTAAATACCTTGGTAGACGACTCTGACCCGGATATTGACTTGGACCAGACACAACATTTAATGCAAACTTCAGAAGCCATACGTGCCGATGGGCATCCAGATTGGTTCGTTCTTACAGGTTTCTTGCATGACTTGGGTAAAGTGCTTTGCTTGTTCGGAGAACCACAATGGGCAGTGGTTGGTGACACATTCCCTGTAGGCTGCGCTTATTCAGACAAAATAGTATATCCCGAATTCTTTAAACAAAATCCTGATTATAGCAATGAAAAATACAACTCTAAATTAGGAGTGTATGAAGAAAATTGCGGTCTTGATGAGGTTAAAATGTCATGGGGCCATGATGAATATTTATATCAAATCATGAAGGATTATTTACCAGAACCTGCATTGTATATGATAAGATATCACAGCTTCTACGCCCAACATAGAGAAGGTGCCTATGATCATCTTATGAATAAAAAGGACCATGAAATGTTTGAGTGGGTCAAAAAATTTAATCCATACGACTTATATACTAAATCTCCTGTTAGCCCTAACGTTAAAGAGCTAAGGCCATATTACGAAAGTTTGGCAAGTAAATACTTGCCAGAAACATTAAAATTTTAAAATACTTATGACATTTAAAGAAAGTTGGCGTTGGTATGGTCCTCATGACCCTATTAAACTATCCTATATTAAGCAGGCTGGTGCTACGGGTATCGTAACTGCCCTGCATCAAATACCTGTTGGTGATATTTGGTCAAAAAATGAAATTAAAACACGTTTGGATTTACTAGCAAACGAGAATGATGAACATATTGCCCTAGATTGGGTTGTTGTAGAAAGTCTTCCAGTACATGAAGATATAAAACAAGGCAAGGACAATAGGGACATACTCATTTCCAATTATAAGGAAAGTATACGAAATTTGGCATCCTGTGGCGTAAAGACAATCTGCTATAATTTTATGCCCGTATTAGATTGGCTTAGAACCAATGTAGCTAAAACCATGATAGATGGTAGCAAGGCGTTGTATTTTGACCCGCTAGACCTAATTATTTTTGATATCTATATCTTAAAAAGGGATGATGCCAATCTTTCATATCCGGAAGAAGATATATCGCTTGCCAATAAAAAGTATGAGACTATGACTGCAGGCGACCTTAAAATTTTGGAAGAAAGTATTTTAATGGCCCTGCCAGGGGATACTAAAGGTTTTACAATAGAAAAGTTACAAAAAGGTATTGCCGCATATTCCCAAATCGACACTAACAAATTAAGGGACAATCTGGTATATTTTTTAGAACAGGTAATCCCCATTGCAGAAGAGGAAGGCGTTTATTTAGCCATTCATCCAGATGACCCACCATGGTCTGTATTTGGCTTACCAAGGATTGTAGGAAAAAAAGAAGACCTAGACTTTATATTTAATAAGGTACCAAGTAACCACAACGGTCTTACATTCTGCTCTGGCAGTTTAGGTGCCCACCCTGAAAATAATCTACCGGAGCTTATTCAAAAATTTGCCGATAGAATTCATTTTGTGCATTTGCGTTCTACCCAAAGAAATGATGATGGCTCGTTTTATGAAGCCAACCATTTAGAGGGCAATGCCAATTTAATTCAACTTATAAGAGAATTTAAAAAAATTGGTGATAAAAGAATTAAAAAAGGACTGGAGCCGTTGCCAATGAGACCTGACCATGGGCATCAAATGCTCAACGATTTAAATTCTGAGTTTTATCCCGGCTATTCAGCCATAGGCCGTTTACGAGGCTTGGCAGAACTTAGGGGTGCCACTGCAGCTATAGAAGCCCTTTTATAATCAAAAAAAAAGCCTTCCTAAATTAGGAAGGCTTTTTTTTGCATCTTATATCTTTACTTGTAATGTAAGGCTATTTGCCCAAGTTGACCAACAATCTTTACAGAATCCTTCATGGATAGTTTAGAGCCATCGGCATGTATCCATCTTTTTAATGGCTGTTCGCAAATTAATTTCTTGGCTTCGGATTTACCATAATACTTCCGCATCCTCATAAAGATTTCAACATCAAACAACCATTTGGTAATGAACTTGTCCTTAAACATCAAAGAGGCTATTTCCCTATCCATAATTTTCGCTCCACATTGAGTATCCTTAAAAGGCATTCCCAAAATAGTTTGTATGATCTTATTAATAGTCATACTTATGATGGCCCTAGCAGATTCTTTGGCAATATTTGCTCCCATACGGGTAATTCTTGAACCACTAACAATTTTAAAATCGCTGGTCTCAATAGTTTTTACCAAATCATCAAAATCTCTAAAGTCCGTAGATAGATCTGCATCTAAAAATCCTATATAATCTAATTGTTCATCTTTAACCAAATGTAAGGTTCCTTGTCTTACAGCTTCTGCCTTACCCCCGTTCTTTTCGCAGTCATAAACGCTAATGTTATCTGGATTTGCTTTTCTTAGCTCCTCAAGAACTTCCAAGGTCCTATCCGTACTACCATCATTAACAAAACATAAATGATAGCCTAAGTTTTTATGTGCAAATGCCTTAAAATCTTCTCCGGACAATCTATCCTCCTCATTATAACAGGGTATCACTACACCAACACAGTTTTTTTGAAGCATCCTCCCTTCCTTTTTAAAACTGGAAGTAATGCTTATGACTTCTGGAGCTCCAATTTTTCGCTTAATCCGAGCTGCCATTTCGTCCAAACTAATAGGCTTTTTTAAATAATCATCTATTCCCAAATCAAAACCATCCATTATTACATCCTCATTGGTATTACCGGACATTACTAATATTGGGGTGTCAGATTTAGTGGCTGTCCTAATATGTTTTACTACTTCCAGTCCAGACATGTCTGGCATATTAATGTCAACCAATACTAAATCTGGTTGGAAAGAATTAAATAATTCAATCCCAGACTTCCCAGTATCTGCAGTTTGTACATCGTACCCTATCTCCTTAAGTTTTTTCTCTACCGAAAGCAAGATCAACTGTTGGTCATCAATGGCTAAGATTTTCATTTCTTTTTATATTAAGTTTGGTTTTAGAAATTAGGGATTTCTCCTGTTTACATTTCGAATTTATGATATGACCCCTTTTAATAGCAATCCAAAACCTTAACTTGCAATTATCAATAGGTCAATAACATGTTTGTATAGATAAACTACTTTTCAAATAAAGTAAGTTTTTTCTTTCAATTAACGTTGGTTTTATATGCAATATTGTACGATTATAAATTATTAAACGTTTATCTCTGATAAAGTATGTTAGTTTAAATGATCAAACAAAATACCAATACACTACTGATCGTTGCTATTTTTATAGCGGTAGCATTTCATGGTTCAAGTATTTTCTTTACTCTAGAATCTACTTATGACGCACTAATCCACTTATTTTTTGCGGACCACTATGCCAATAGTTGGTTTGAACCATGGGACTATAGATGGTATACAGGTTTTACTGTTCAAGGGTATCCACCATTGGTACATCAAACAATAGGTATATTGTCCTATATAGGCGGGCTTAAGTTTGGTATGTTCTCTGTTGCCTTAATAGCAATAATCCTCTTTGTAACCGGAGCCTATCGTTTTGGGCTATTAATGACCGGAGACAGAAGAGTTGCCGGATATACATCGTTACTGGCCGTATTTTCATCAACCTTTGTTGAGACATTGCACATTTTTGGACAACTGCCCAGTATTGCGGCATTATCTATTTTAATGCACTCTTTCCCGGAAATTTACCAATGGTTAAAAACTGGAAAAATTAAATACTTATTTACTAGTCTATCTTTAATCTCGGTAACTGTTACTTCCCATCATGTGACCCCTATTTTTGGTATGGTCTTTTTCATTTTTCCGCTAATTGGTATGGTAATCATGGATGATGCCTATGACCAAGTAGGTACAATTAAAAAAATAACGTTACGTGTTTTTTGGAAGTCGTTTTTAAAACTGTTTTGGAGAATTGTAAAATTTGGAGCAGGCTCATTGGTGCTCTTTATCTTTTGTATTTTACCGTATTGGATAAACACGAAAAAAAACCCGATAACCCAGGTTCCTATACCGCATGGATCTAGAGACAACTTCTTGGAGGTAACCTCATCTGGACTTGTATTCTTCTTAATTCCATGGGGAATACTTTTGTTTGTTTTACCTTATCTGTTTTATCGGTTGCATTCCAAAAGATATTTGTTTTTTGGACTTTCTTTTACCTTGTTAACCATATTGGGAACTGGTGGCACTACACCAATACCCTTAATGCTCTTGGGTGAAACAGCTTTTAACATATTAACCTTGGACCGTTTTACACTTTGGGCCACTATTATGGCATTGCCCATTTTTGGTGAATTTGCCTATAGGATGGTGGAAGGTGACCTTAAAGCCAATCTTCAAGAGAGATTTGGTCCTGTATATCATAGAATTCTAGGCGGATTAATGGCAGGTGGAATATTGTTTATGGTAATTTTCACGATAAGTCTAGGATATTTTAGACCGTCACAGCCGCAGAAAATTAAAATGCTTCCCATTGTTAACTTTCTAAACCAGGACCAGCATGACCAATGGCGCTACCTCCCTCTTGGTTTTGGTGATCAAATGGCATGGCTTTCCGCACAAACTAAGGCAATGACTGTAGATGGCAACTACCATTCCGCCAGAAGGCTTCCAGAACTTACCACAAGGGCAATAGAAAGATTGGAGAACTCCAAGTTTAGGGGTGTGGAAGGGATAGGTTCTTTGCAACAATTTTTAACAGTGCCCGAAAAATATAACTTAAAGTACATTTTCTCCAACGATAAATTTTATGATCCCCTACTCTATTTTTGTGGATGGCAAAGATTACAGCAACTAGAAAATGGTATTATGGTATGGGAAAAACTTAATGTACCACCATTACCTAAAATATTGGCCAAAGAGGATGTATCTACAGTTTTAAAAATTATGTGGGGCGTTATACCTTTAAGTACAATTCTATTTGCATTTATACTCAATATACAGGCCATTTGGTATAGGGCCCTGAAAAGTAATAAAGCTGCAAAATCCGATTACTTAAATTATAAAGTCAACTACGTAAGCTTTAATAAAAACCTGGTAACCTTTAATTTAGTTTGGGCCTTTATTTTACTTGTTGTCCTAGCGGTATGTTCTTATAGTTTTTATTTGACCACAACAGAACAAACAAGTCCGGAAAATGTACTTTACGCTTACTACGACGCTTTAGATTTTAAGGAATTTGAACGTGCCCATTCCTATTTGGACCCAGACGGAAATAAGACTATTTCACAATTTATGTTAGAAGTATCGGTTACCGACGGCATATTAAGTTCATATGCAAAAATGGATGCCATTAGTGTGGCAATTTCCGAATCCACAGATTCTACCGCAACTGCCAATGTAGGAATGCAATGGATAACCCCTTTAGAGAAAATAGCCAGAAACGAGCGTCATGAACTGGTAAAAAGAGACGGAAAATGGTATTTAAAATCTGCAAAACTAGATACCGATATTCCACCAGACCAGTTATTTACTGCTAATTTGACACAGTTTTATAACCATGGCAGACGAAAAATCACAACCCAACAAACCTATCATGAAGATGTTTTAAAACAACCTGTCCTAGAGGTGATAACAGCTAAATTGGTTGAAAGAAATGGCGAATACGCCATTATAGGGGAAATACAAAATGTTGATGATGTACCAGCGGATATCGTATTATCTGCCACCTTATACAATGACTACAATGTAGAATTAGCCAAGTATAACGCCAAATTCCATTTAAAACACAAGTTAATGCCCAAGGAAACTACGGTGTTTAAAATTTTATTTGAGGGTATTGCATGGACTAATCCAGATGAACATATTCCAAGTACGTTTGATCCAGACCAATTTACAGAACTAAATTTTGAAGAAATTCCTACCAAGTTTAATTTACAATGTGCAGGCAATGTTGCAACAACAGACTTATATAAATCCGTAACTCTACAAGAGCTCGAAATTAATGGTAATGAGGCCCAGGGGACACTTTTTAACGGAGGCATACAAGAAGTTACCATACCACAACTTATTATATCTTATTATGATAGCAGCAAGGAATTAGTTTGGGTAGATCATAAATTTATGCAAGAAGGTGTTAGGGTACAACGTAAACAGTATTTTGATTTTAACTTTCAAAACTTGAAAAACATAAAAACACTTAATAGTAGTCTAGAAAATTGTTTTGTAAACGGATTGCGTAATTCTGAAATAAGCGACAAAATCTTTCCTAATCGTAATATAGAACATGGTAAAGAACAATTACAACCAATAGATGGTGAAGGTTATGATTACTTTAAAATAGAGTTGAACAGTTATATTGGAAACCCAAAATAATGTATAGACTATTTCCATTCATATTATCAATCCTATTTTTTGTTTCATGTAAAAATGAAACCGAAAAAGAAACTGAAAAATCAGTTCCATCAACTATAACGGGTTTAAATCACAAAACATCGTACACTGCTGGTTCAGATATTTGTTTGTCTTTTAAATATTATGGCAATGAAAATCCTAAACTTATAATTTCCAACGCAATAGGATCAACTTTACTATTGCCTGTTGTTAACCAAGATACTATAAAATACTGCTTGCCAAGGGAAATTACCACAAAATCAGATGTCATCTTTTGGAAAGTGACACAAGAGGAAACTTCTTTATTACAAGGCGAGTTTTTAATTGTACCGGATACATCCCAAACCAACATTGAATCCTATTTTGGACCAAGACAGATAACCGCGGGAAATAATGATTTCTCCACGTTAACCACCATTCCAATAGATAAGTACGACAATACATTAACAGATGGTACTCTC
>CBFIGW010000075.1:0-15053 GCA_965662155.1 Maribacter sp.
CTATGAGAACTTAGGAAGATTATTTTTTGCCGTTGCGATGGCTGATGGTAAAGTTCATCCAAAAGAATTAAAAAAGTTAAGGCATATTGTAAGGGAAAGATGGCTAAATGTAGATGATATTGAAGATATGTACCATGCAGATGCAGCTTATCAAATAGAAACTGTTTTTGAGTGGCTCATGGAAGCTGATATTGATGTGGATGAAGTTTTTAATGACTTTAAAACCTTTTATAAAGAGCATACCACACTTTTTTCTAACACTATAAAAGTTTTAATGGTGGATACCGCAAATGATATTGCCAACTCGTTTTCCGGTAAAAATAAATCTGAATTAATAATTATAGGGAAACTGTGCTTATTGCTAAATAAGTAGCGGTTTTATATCTTAAATGTAATTACTGGTAAATTTGCATGGTTAGCTACATCTTCTCCTATGCTACCCATAAAGAAATGTGATAGCCCTTTTCTGCCATGGGTTGGTATCCCCAGAATATCAATTTTTTCTTTTTTGCTATAATTAAATAGTCCTAGTTCTACACTATAGTCATTGTAAATAAGAACTTTAGCATTGTTTCCACCAGCTTTAAACATAAAATCAGATATGCGCTTCTCTATTTCGGAGGTACTCATAAAATCGTTATAGGGTGTGTTAATATAAATGGGTATGAGTTGTGCAGAAAATTCTTGGGCAAAATTTAAGGCCTTTTTATATGCCAAAACAGCATCATTTTTAAAATTGCAGGCGAAAATGATTTTTTTAATCTTAAAATCTGGGTTTTGTTCTTTAATTACCAATACCGGAGTATTTGATGTGCGAACCACCTTTTCTGTATTGGATCCTACAAAAAGTTCACTAACCCCTTTGGTGCCATGGGAACCCATAACAATTAAATCTATTTTATGTTCTTGGCAAATATTATCCAATTCGTTAAACAGCTTATAATTTTGTACAATTTGTTTAACGGTTACACCTTTTAAATAGGGTTTGTCAAGAAATGTGCTGAATCTTTTTTTAGCCAATTTCATGTAGTATTTGGCTTCAATGAACTCATGAGCTTCATTTTTGGTCAAAACGGCCTCGGATAATCCTAGCATGTGAAGTACGGTAATATTGGCATTCTTATCCTTTGCAATTTTGGCGGCTACTTCCAAGGCGTTAGAGGATGTTTCGGAAAAATCTATGGGTACTAGAATATTATCCATAAGTATTGGGCTTAATGATGTTTATTGATTTTCTCTTTGCGTTTTCTTAGCTGTCTATCAAGATCATTGATGGTATTAACCACTGCTTTTTCAAAACTATCCTCGTTAGATTTTGCAAATACCCTTGGACCAGGTGCGCTTACTTCAATTTCACAAATACTACCTTTTTCAGTCGGGTCATTTTCCATTTTAAAAATAACGCTGGCCCTTATCAGAAATGGGTATTTATGGTTTAGCTTTTTAAGATCTTCCTCTACAAAATTATTTAGGGTTTCACTGGTTGGCATATGTCTATACTGAATGTTTGTGGTCATGTTATGTTAATTTTTTGTTTCATAACAAAACTAAATTCAACTTCTCCCATTTAAAATGATATATGTCATTTCCCTTTTCCTTAAAAATTCTAAAATTTAGGTCGTAATCAAAAACATAAATAATATGTCACTTAATTTTAATAAATACGCATCAGAAGGAAATGCCTTTATAAAAGATTACGCCAAGCAAATGAACCTTGGCAATGATACGGCTAAGGCAGGAAGATTATTTTCGGCAATAATGCATGCTTTAAGGGATATTATACCTCCGGCAGAATCACTACAGTTTATTTCACAATTACCGATGTTTATAAAAGCCATTTATGTTAATGCTTGGAATATAAAAAAAGATAAACCTAAGGTGAAAAACATGACCGATTTTTTAAAATTGGTTCGCGAACACGATTATCCGTCAGCTATAAACGATTTTGGCTATGACGATGAACTTGCAGAACAGTACGTGGATACCACTTTTATATTTCTCAGAAAATATATTTCATTGGGAGAAATGGAAGATATACGGGATTCTTTACCAAAAGGCCTTAAAAGCATGATTTATTCCAATTTAATGTTTTAAGATATTGTAGTGTAGTATATATAACTACACTATAACATTTTGTATAGCAGACACAATGCTATTTGCCAATTAATGTACATCCTTTTTTAAAGGAAATTAAATCACATTTTATAAACAACAATAACAAAGGACAAATGAAAAAAATAGTAATAATTCTGACAATAATTATATCGATTCCGGTATTCGTTAAATCACAAACCTTGAGCACTATAAATAAGCCCATAGTAGATGGCCTTAGCCAATATACCCCATTTCATGAGGGTCTTACGGCCATTAGAAAAGGGGAACAATGGGGTTTCATGGATATAGAAGGGAACATGGTTATTGATTTTAGGAATGATGTAGCATGGAACCCAGATGCCGTAATGGGCAAGGATGGTGTTGGAGGCCTAGAATATCCAAAATTCATTGAAGGTTTTTGTATTATAAAGCAAATGACGGATGAGGGAATTCCGCTCTATGGTTTTATGAATACATCCGGTAAAATAGTGATTAAGCCAGAATATGTAAACCTTACATCATTTAAGGATGGACATGCTATTGGAATTTTTGCAAAAAAAACCTTCAGAGGTGAAAATGAATTCAAATTAAAAATTTATGATTATCAATTTACCGAGGTACTATTGGATACCAAAGGAGGGATCGTTTGGCCTGTTGCAGAACGTGATAACATCGTCATGTCCAAAAGACGTTTTGAAACCCCTGATCTATGGACAGAATTACTGGGCAATAATTTGATTGCGGTTAAGACAGCCAATCAAGAATATGAAATAAGAAAAATAAAACTTGAACAAAAATAGGGACCTATGGGACAATTGAATGATAAAGTAGCCATAATTACAGGAGGTGGTGGAGGAATTGGACTTGCAACGGCAAAACTATTTCTAGATGAAGGAGCAAAAGTCATAATGGTGGACATAAGTAAGGAGATACTTGAAAAAGCCAGTAATGAATTGGATAACGAGAACCTTTCTTATTGTATTGCGGATGTCTCTAAAGCAAATGACACAAAAAAGTTTGTAGAACTTACCTTGGAAATACATGGTAAAATTGATGTTTTTTTTGCCAATGCCGGTATTGAAGGGTCATCTAAGCCGATTTCGGATTATGAAGAAGAAAGCTTTGATAAGGTAATTGGTGTTAACCTAAAAGGGGTTTGGTTGGGCTGCAAATATGTTATTCCAAAAATGGAGGATACGGGCAGTGTAATAATTACGTCGTCTGTGGCTGGCTTAAAAGGTTTTGCCGGACTTGGAGCTTATGTTGCCAGTAAACATGCCGTTGTTGGACTTATGAGAGTGGCGGCAATAGAAAATGCTGCACGTAAGATTAGGGTAAATACCATACACCCAGGTCCTGTGAATAATGAAATGATGAGAAGAATAGAAAAGGATATTGATCCTGAAAACCCTACTTCCGTAATCGAAGGTTTTGAATCCTCTATTCTTTTTGGAAAATATGCTGAAAGTATGGATATAGCCAAAATGGCCTTGTTCCTAGCATCGAATGATAGTAAATATATTACTGGATGTACCCACGTAGTAGATGGGGGAATGCTGACAACATAAACATATATATGATGAAAATGAAAAAAGATGTAATCCTTTCTATATTCGTTACGGCACTATTTTTGGGCTGTAAAGAAAAGCCGGATAAAGTAACACCTGCAATTGAAATGGAGGAAATACAAGAAAAGATAACGGCCATTAAATTTCCAAAAGAAATCTTATCCTTGGCAATTTTTGCAGAACCAAACCAAAAAGACACCATAGCTATAGAACAAAATATAACCTATAAGGAAATTAGCGATAGTGGCGTAGTTAAAGCAATATCCAAGGAAAAGGCATTAGAGTTATATAAATCCCTTAAGAAACCCAAAGCTGTTGCTTCTTATCCCATTTTTGAAATCAATAATACGGAGACGGTCATATTGCCAATTAAGGGAATAGGGTTTGGTGGTGCTATTTGGGCAAATGTATTGGTTGATAAGAATAGCCTAGAAATAAAAAAAATAGAATTTGACCATGCTGCAGAATCATCAGATTATGGAGCTCCATTTACTAGGAACACTTTTGAAAATCAGATTGTTGGTAAGAAAATTAATTTTAGTGATAATATGTTCTTTCTAAGGAAACAAATTGAAATTATGGAAGATGATGGTCATGTAATTGACGGACTTTCCGGAGCAACCATGACAAGTGCTGGTGCTGTGAAAATGGTCAATGACGGACTACGTAGTTATCAAGATTATTTGGTAAAAGAATAACCAGAACCAAATAAATAAATTAAAACAAAAAAAGTTGATATTTTTTACTTCCAATAGAATAAACTTGAATTTTTAAATATGTTTTTGAGTCTGTTTTTTGAGTCGATTTCTTCTTTTGGCAGTTACGTTTTTTTCAACTTTTTTTTCCAGGGATATTCCATGGTCAACGATTTCTCCTGCCACATAGCAATTATTACAAAATTCGGAATTGATAGTCCCATCCTTATTGGTCCCAAAATCTACCAAATGGTAAATAACGCTGCCACATCGCTTACATATATTTGCTCCCATAATTCTTAGTATATAATTTTTAAGAACAATATAATGCGCTTTAAAAAAGTGAACCATGATAAAGGTCATTATAACCTTCTTAACATATCCTTTGTTTAAAGAAATTGATTTGTATTTGGCAAACACCATATCTTTAGCTTAGATATTCCTATCTAAAAAACCATGTCAATTACTTTTAAAGTCACTGTTATCATAATTTGAACCTATAGCTCTTAATAATTAACTTGGCCACCACCAAGTAACGCTATAACATTTTGGAGTTTTTCCCTAACGTCACCCGCAATGGTAGTTAAATCATTATTTTTTATAGCTTGCATCGAGGCTGCAGGATCAACAGCTGCAACCTCTATGATACCAGGTTCTTTTTCTTGAACAATAATGTTACATGGTAACATAGTACCGATCTTATCTTCAAATAATAACGCTTTATGGGCAAAGTTAGGATTACATGCCCCCAGTATTTTATAATTTTGAAAGTCTATATCTAACTTTTTCTTTAGAGTTGCTTTTATGTCTATTTCTGTTAAAACGCCAAACCCTTCTTTTTTTAAGGCTTCGGTTGTAAGTTCTATCGCATTTTCAAATGATATGTCCTTAAGTATAGTTGCGAAGTAATAGTCCATTTTATATTGTTTTTGTGCTTTAAATCGGCAAATTTTGTGTTAGCCTATTTTTAATTGATATTAATGTAATATAGCGCAAGGTAGATACTGAAACTTAGGTAAAAACTGATATTAATCACTAACGGTATACATGTTGTGTTTAAAAGATTCATCACTATTTCTTATACCATGCAGCATCTAAATAGTCATTCTTCCTTGCCCGAGCCTCCCTATTTCTTATGATCATGTATTTGTCGTTAAGTTGTTTACTTCTATATCCCATTAAATGAAACAGCTTTTTTGCAAAAAACCTTGCTATTTTAAGATTTACTTTTAATGCATCGCGAGTTTTGGATACCCAATGTATTCCTGGTAGTAATGGAAGTAAATAGTCCATATGTATTTCACGAAAAAATGTCGAAAGCTTTAAAAACACTGCATTGACCTGTTTAATGATAAAAAAGCCGTCCTCACCTTGCTTTTGGTAAAGGGGCATAAAAATATTACCATTTTCAGGAACTAAAACAGGTTCATCATTACTACTGGCAATTTCCTTTCCTTTATGAACTTGTGCAAAGTTCAATAGACCTGGTTTCATTTTAAAAATTTCGTTGTTTTGTATTTTATAGTGAAAAATAATCTCATAAATATTGGCCAGGTCACCTTTGGCTTCTGTCAACATTTCATAGTAGGCCCTATAGTTAATGGAGCTTTCTGAAATACAACCGGAAAATACCAAGCTCAAATAAACAAAGGCAATATGATGTTTTATGGAGGATAGGGCATCATGCTGTCCAGATTCAAATCCAAAAGCTACATAGCCTAAATTATTAATGTGATTTAGTAAAGTTCCATCTAAATATTCTTCAATACCTAGGAGTAAGGGTACAGGGTATTGCTGTGTAAACTTTCTATTTAATAAATTGTCGTTGACCGTTATAAAAGGTTCTGTATGGCTAGAAGTGGAATGTAAATCTATAAAATAAAAAGGTCCTGTTTCTTTATTAAGTATATCTCTTATGGTTTGGTAAATTTGGTCTTGTTCTTCTAGTTCTAAAGTATTTTTCGGACTTTGGTCAGCATTAAATTTTTCCATCCTTTCTTCTGTCCACATACGATTGAGGTCTTCACTAAAATAACGAACCCCTTTTTTTAGAGCGGCAAGATTACCGGCGATAGCATAAATATTCCCTTTTACATTTATGTCATTTGAGTTAATTTCTTCAAAAACGGTGTTGAGAGCAAATACGCCTGAGGGTTCATTGCCGTGGATACCTGCTGTAAAAACAAGTGTGGGACCCTGTTGCTCTCCTTTAATATGTCCAATAATTCTATCTATTTGGATATATTTATCAATTGCCTTACTATAAACGTTTACCATATATTATTTTTCAAAAAACACCTTTGTTTATTTTGTGCTATACGCCATCATTATGTGTAATAATACCTACCAACATTTTATTTTGTAGCACAGGCACACAACCAATTTTATTGATTTTCATAATTTTGGCTACTTCCTGGATTTTAGTATGTCGTAAAGCCGTTATGACATTTGTTATCATTATTTCCGATACTTTAGTTTGAGAGGTATCTGCTTCATTTTTTAAATATGCTTTCATATGACTCCAGGTTAATAGTCCGCATAATTCTTGATCGTCGTTTATTACAGGAACATGATGTATCTTTTTCCACTTCATAATACTAGTGGCCATATCTGCCAGATCGTTTTCATTAACGGTAAAAAGTTGTGTGGACATTAGGTGCTCTGCCAAAGTAGAATGCTGTTTTAAATCCGATTCTGCTTTGAGTTTAGGCCATTTAGAAATAGGTAATTGGCGTTGTTGATTTTCATATATTCCTTTGGTAAGAGCAATAAGGGCATCATCTTGCTTCATACCTTTTTTAAGGTTCCGGTAATTGGATATATTCCATTTTGCTCCTGTAATACCTTTTTGTGACCTACTTTCAACAACTCCCAATAATCGTTCAATATCTTTTTGGTCAACACCGGTATTTTGTAAGCCTTTATGGGCCAAAGGCAGTAATTCTTGTGTTATCAACTCGCAAATAGGAATACTTTTCCCCATCCAATTCATGATACTATCACTGCCATATCGTGCAGCTTTTATAAAATTATCCTTGGCATCACGAAAATCCATAATCTTTTCCATGTCATCACACTCTGTAGGCCTTGCTGACATAAGTCCTACCCAAAATGCAAAATTTGCAACTTCATCCAATACCGTGGGACCAGCCGGGATATATCTATTTTCTATACGGATATGTGGTTTGTCTTCTGCTGCACCATAACAGGCACGGTTCCACCTATAAATTGTTCCATTATGGAGGTTTAAGGCCTTTAATTTGGGTATATTTCCTTTTTCGAGTTCCTTCAGTGAATTATGTTCAATATCTGTATGTAGCATTACTTGAAACCTTGCCAAATCATCCTTGTAGATGTCGGCAATAGTACCTGATGCCCAATTAGAACCAAATGTAACACGGGCCTCTTTATCTCTAAGTGAATGGGTTGTACTTCTAGTGTCGACGCTTTGTTGAAAAAGTGCTATTCTTGTCTCGCTCCATAGTTCCCTGCCCAATAATAGAGGAGAATTGGCAGCAATGCCTAAAACGGGTCCTGAGATAGCCTGTGCCCAGTTATAGCTTGAAACAAAATCTTCTGGTGCAATTTGAAGGTGTAATTGAAAACTTGTATTACAGGCTTCGAAAAGTATGGAATCATGATGTAAAGAAAGCTCATCTAACCCTCTAATATGTAGTTCAAAATCCTTTTTTCGAATGTTTTTTATTGCTTCATTCAGTAGTTGGTATCGTATACTAGGAGTCATATAGTCTAACGAAAGTTCATTTAATCCTATAGATGGCAAGATGCCGGTTAGGAGGATTTTTGTGTCATGTTTTTTAGCTGCATTGGCAGCTTTTTGTAATAATTCGGTTAACTGATTTTCAAGTCTTGTAAAACAATTGGTACTCAGTTGTATTGGGTCACAATTAATTTCAAGATTAAACTTTGCCATTTCATTAGTAAAATGGGAATCGTTTATGGAATGTAACAATACCGTTGCATTATTTGCTGGCCTCCAATTTTCGTTAAGTAAGCATAGTTCTTGTTCTGCGCCAATACGAACTATGTCATTTTCTATGATGCCTTTTTCCAACATTTGTTCAAGAGCTTTAATATCATCCAATAAGTGACGGATGAATTTGGCTCTTGACTCTGCGTTTATTTTCTTAACGTCATGTGCTCCCATGATTTATTCTTGTATTGTGTTAGATAAAATCCAAGTATATAATTCCTCAATATCCTTTTTTTTACAGAGTTGTGTGCCTTCTGTAATGGTAGCGGCCGTGCCACATGCTATACCAAATTGAACGGTTTCAATCATAGATTTTCCCAAAGCCAAATTATAAACCATACCTGCTACCATGCTATCACCGGCTCCGATGGTGCTTTTTTGATGAACTACAGGAGCAGGAATAGTGATTGCTTTGTCTTTGGTTACCATCATGGCGCCTTGTGCACCTAATGAAACAACGATTATCTCGCACGTATTTTCTTTAATAAATGTTTTTGCAAATGATTCTAATTCTAAAAAGGTGATAGAATCTACACCACAAAGAGTAGCAAGTTCCTTTAAATTAGGTTTTATAAGATATGCACCTCCTTTTGCACCCAATATTAAAGCTTCACCAGAAGTATCCAATATAAGTTTCGCCTTTTTTCCTTGAGCGATAGCAGCAACCTTGGCATAAAAATCTGCAGGCATACCTGGGCATAGGCTTCCACTGGCAACTAAAAAATCGTCCTTGGACAACATAGATTCTAAAATTCTTTCTGTGTTTCGCCATTCATTTTCGACTAGTGCGGGTCCAGGCATTCCAAAGCGGTATTGTTGATTGTTAGAAGTATCGGTAATGGCAAGATTTTCGCGCACCCAACCTTCTATTGAAATAATATGTTGGGTAATATCCAAATCAGTAATTAAATTTTCTAAATGTTTGCCGGTAGGTCCTCCTGATAGATACATACAGAGCGACTCACCACCCAGTTCCTTTACTACTTTAGAAACATTAATGCCACCACCACCGGCTTCATAAATTGGTGCTGTACAACGGAGTTTGCTATTGGGTTTAATACTGGCTACTGTGGTGCTTTTGTCTATAGCAGGATTTACGGTAAGTGTAATGATCCTTTTCATTTTGGAGTCCTATTTGCTAGTGTACTTCAAATATAATTATTGGTATTGGCCATGCATATGATAAATATCATGGCGATTATAGTCAGATTATAAAAACCATGGTCTTTAATGAATACTGATTTACATCATTTCATAGATTTTAATTGGATTTTACATTTAAATCATAAATATTTTAGAAATGAAAAATACATTTTTAACAGGTGTAATTTTAATCGTTAAAACTTGATTCAGCAATCTAAGACAAGTATATCTCAAAGTGGTAGTTTTTCGGGACAGGATACTTTTTAAATGAAGATTGATATAACGTACTTTCTGAAACGATTGACGATATATTGAGATTTCTAAACATTGATGTAAAGATGATCAAGGTTTTTTTCCGAAAAGCACTTTTTTAACGATGACAGTTCTACCGAAATATGTAGCGGATTAATGTATTTTATTATACATAGCACCTTTTTAATAAGCATTTCAGTATAAATAATAGAACTCTTCTCCCGATAGTTCCAAAATCCCCTCATGTAACACATGTTACTGTCCTGTTGAATTTGCCGTCCTACTTTTGCAGTGTATTTAATATCAAATAAGAAAAATACAGATGAGAAAATTAGTAGTTTTAGTTACTGCATTACTTTTTATAAAAGCTTCCTCACAGGAGCATATTCCAATTTCAAAGGATGAAATTCTTGCGAAAGTGAAAGATAAGAATGCCGCCATTAGAATATCACAACAAGAGGTGCTAATGGCTAAGGGAGATTTTAATCAGGCAAATGCCATTATACTTCCAAATATTGGTGTTTCCCATACGGGTATTGCAACTACAAATCCCTTAATGGCTTTTGGATCTAAACTAAACCAGGGTATTCTTGTTCAACAAGATTTTGACCCTAACTTATTAAACAACCCTTCACAAATAGAGGATTACGCTACTCGTATAGAAGTACAACAACCTTTATTGAATTTTGATGGTATTTATGAACGAAAGGCTGCCAAGTCCAAATGGAAAGCTACTGAATTTAATTCTTCGCGAACCCAAGATTATATGTTATTAGAGGTAGATAAGGCCTATATGCAGTTGCAACTTGCCTATAAAACGGTGGAAGTACTTGAGAAAGTAAAAACGACCGCATTGGAAAACAAACGAATTGCACAAAACAATTTTGAGCAAGGTTATCTTCAAAAATCAGATATTTTGGCCGTTGAAGTAAGGGTTGCAGAAATCAATAGCCAACTACAATATGCCAAAAGCAATATTGAAAATATTTCCAACTATATAACAGTATTAATGGATGATGACATTAATGCTGCAATCCTTAAACCAGCAGATTCATTGGTATTAATGTCTAGTGGTGTAACAACTGATATTCTACCGGAAAACAGAGCAGATATACAGGCCATGACCTTGGCAAGTACTGCATATGAACAAATGCATAAGGCAGATAAGTTGAGCTTTTTGCCAAGATTAAACGCCTTTGGCACGTATGAACTTCATGATGATGAAATTTTTCAGGGAGATACAGATGGTTATCTTTTTGGTGCAGAGCTTAAATGGAATCTTTTTGAAGGGAACAAGCGTTTTGGGAAAGCTAAAAAGAGTAGGGCACAGTTAGAAAAATCGAAACTGGAACTTGCCAAGTATAAAAATGAGAGTCAGATGGAATTGAACAAGGCAACGCGTATGCTTAGCGTTGCAAGGAATAACCTAAAACTCTCTGAACTGGCATTACAACAATCAAAAGAAGCATTACGTATTCGCACGAATAGGTTTGTGCAAGGTTTGGAAAAAACAACGGACTTGTTACTTGCAGAAACCCAATATTCCCAAAAACAACTAGAATATTATACAACAATCTTCAATCATAACTATGCCTTGGCATATGTTCAATTTTTAACGAAAGAATAATGAATACCCTATATCAATTAAAAGAAAAAAGCATGAAAGTAAAAAATATACTATTGGTGGCAATCCTAACCGTGTTTGTTTCTAGTTGTGGAAATAATGATAAGCAAGCTACGGCAGATGATACACCTCCGGTAAATGTAAGAGTAAATGTGGTCCAAGAAGAAATGGGCAGCCCAAGCTTACATGCCAGTGGAAAAATAGAGGCAGTAAATAGTGCCAACATAAGCACACGTATGATGGGCTATGTAAATAGGATATATGCACAAGTGGGCGAAAAAGTTCAAAAAGGACAATTATTATTAAGTATTAACAATGCTGATATTTCAGCAAAGTTAGGTCAAGTTAACGCAGGAATTATTGAGGCGGAAGCTGGTTTTACCAATGCGGAGAAAGACTTTAATAGATATAAGGCACTATATGAGGAAAACAGTGCTTCACAAAAAGAGTTAGATGACATCACCGCTAACTTTAATATGGCAAAGGCTAGGTTAGAGGCCGCTAAGCAAATGAGGAAGGAAGTGGATGCCCAATTGTCCTATGCAAATATTAGAGCGCCATTCTCTGGTGTGGTTACTAACAAGTTTATCAAGGAGGGGGATATGGCTAACCCAGGTATGCCATTATTGGAGGTTGAGGCACCAGGAAATTTTCAAGTGTTGGCCATGGTGCCAGAATCTGGAATTCAACAAATAAAAAAGGATACAGAAGCAGATGTACAAATAAAATCCCTGGAAACCACAGTAAAGGGAAAAGTGACAGAGATAAGTACATCCGCAAAAAGTACAGGTGGCCAATATATGGTCAAAGTTGTATTGGATAAGACTAGCGCAAACTTACTTTCAGGTATGTATGCTACCGTACAGTTTCCTTTGGAAACTAATGCTCAAAAGGATATGGTTTTGATTCCTAAAGAAGCTTTAATAACTAAAGGTCAGTTGTCTGGTGTTTATACGGTAAGTCAAAGTAATACAGCGCTTTTGAGATGGTTGCGTTTGGGACGAACATACGGAGAATCAGTAGAAGTACTAGCTGGACTATCTGCCGATGAAAAATACATAGTGACAGCTGAAGGAAAATTGTACAATGGTGCAAAAATAGCAATACAATAAAAAAAAGTTTAGAATAGGGATATAGGCTGTTTTTATTTTTCTATCACAATTCAAAATGGTTAGGTAGAAGATGAAAAGTTTATCCACAACTTAAAAAATATATAATGAAAGAAGGATTAGCTGGTAAAATTGCCAAAGCTTTTATAAGCTCTAAATTAACAGTGCTCTTAATGATCGTTTTTATGGTCATTGGGGTCTATACTTCGTTCTTGATACCACGGGAGGAAGAACCACAAATAGATGTGCCTATGGCCGATATTTTTGTGGGCTACCCAGGAGCCAGTCCCACAGAGGTAGAAAGTAGGGTAGTGAAGCCTTTGGAAAAATTAATTTCCAATATCAAAGGCGTGGAATATGTATATGCCACTGCCATGGAAGAAAAGGCGATGGTCATTGTTCAATTTTATGTAGGTGAGGATATAGAGCGTTCGTTTGTGAAGCTTTACAATGAGATTAACAAACATATGGATATCATGCCTCAAGGGGTAACTTTCCCATTGGTAAAGACACGTGCCATTGATGATGTACCTATGTTGGGCTTAACCTTATGGAGCGAAAACTATGATGATTATCAACTAAAACAAATAGCCCAAGAGCTTACCGATGAAATAGAAAAAGTAAACGATGTTTCGGCTACCAAAAAAATAGGTGGGAGAAATAGGCAATTGCGCGTAGTACTTGACAAGGATAAAATGGCGGAAAGTGGTTTGGATTTTCTATCAGTGGCCGAAATGATCAAGGCAAACAACCAACAACTTAGTGGTGGTAGTTTTGATAAAAACGATAAGGAGTTTTTGGTATCAACGGGTGATTTTTTAAAAACTACCGAAGATGTTGAGCAATTAGTGGTAGGCGTGCAACAGCAACGTCCCATTTACTTGAATCAAATTGCGGAAATAAAAAATGGACCTGAATTACCAAAAGATTATGTCTCTTTAGGTTTTGGACAGGCCAGTGAAAAGTCCGAGGAATATAAATCGGAATATCCAGCGGTAACTATTTCTGTAGCCAAAAGAAAGGGTGCTGATGCTATGAAAATTTCAGATATTATTTTGAATAAAGTATCACGCCTTAAGCAAACCCTAATTCCGGATGATGTGCATGTAGAAGTAACAAGAAATTATGGGGAAACGGCTTCCCATAAGGTATCGGAATTGTTGATGCACCTTATTGGGGCGATTATAGCCGTAACCTTAGTGGTAATGCTGGCGATGGGCTGGCGTGGTGGACTGGTGGTTTTCCTTTCCGTACCTATAACCTTTGCACTTACCTTGTTAAGTTATTATATGTTGGACTATACCTTAAATAGGATAACCCTATTTGCATTGGTCTTTGTAACAGGTATTGTTGTAGATGACTCCATCATAATAGCGGAGAATATGCACCGGCATTTTAAAATGAAGCGCTTACCATTTAAACAGGCGGCCTTATATGCTATTAATGAGGTAGGAAACCCAACCATTTTGGCCACTTTTACCGTAATTGCTTCTGTATTACCTATGGCTTTTGTTTCTGGTTTAATGGGGCCTTACATGTCTCCCATGCCAATTGGGGCATCGATTGCCATGATTTTATCTCTTTTTGTGGCGTTGACCATAACACCATATTTAGGATACATCTTTCTTCGTGAGAAAGATAAAAAAGGGATTGAGAAAAAAGAGAAGCCTTTAGAAGAGACCTTAATCTATAAGCTTTACAATAAGTATGAAAGTCCACTGATAGAGAGTAAAAAGAAGCGTTGGCTGTTTCTTGGTATCACCTTTTTGTTATTATTGGGTTCAATAGGATTATTCTTTACCAAATCCGTTGCTGTAAAAATGTTGCCGTTCGATAATAAGAACGAATTTCAAGTGGTCATTGATATGCCAGAAGGCACAACTTTAGAGCGTACTGGAGTAGTGGCAAAAGAAGTAGCCCAATATCTTTCTACACGCCCAGAAGTGGTCAACTATCAGAGTTATGTGGGGACTTCCGCGCCTATAACATTTAATGGTCTGGTAAGACATTATGATATTAGGGGAGGTAGTAATATGGCGGACATCCAGGTAAACCTAATAGACAAAACAGAGCGTAGTGCCCAAAGCCATGGCATAGCCAGTTCCATGCGTGAGGAAATACAGGAAATAGGTGCGAAGTTCAACGCAAATATCAAAATAGTTGAGGTGCCGCCTGGACCACCGGTGCTTTCCACAATTGTAGGTGAAATCTATGGTCCTGATTACGATACACAAATGTACGTTGCCAATGAGGTACAAAATATTTTGAAGAAGACGTCTGATGTTGTTGATGTAGATTGGATGGTAGAGGCGGATCAAACGGAGTATGAATTCGTTATAGACAAGAAAAAAGCAATGCTCTATGGTATTGCGCCACAACAAATTGTTCATACCATGAATATGGCACTTTCAGAAAGAGCGGTCACTACCTTATATGATGAAGATGCATCTGAACAAGTAGGATTGATATTGGCATTGGATGAAAAGGAAAAATCAACCTTAGCGGATATTTCGCAGCTCAAAGTAAGGTCTAATCAAGGCAATATGGTTACGATAGGGGACCTTACCAATGTTC
>CBFIGW010000076.1:0-14925 GCA_965662155.1 Maribacter sp.
TATCAGTTGGAGGAGTTTAAAGAATATTTAGATCCCTATGCGGATGGTTTACCAGAAGAAGTACAACAACAATTGGCGGATCGCTATGCCGAACTCATGGGCATATTCTATAAAAAACGCGACAAAATAGACCGGGTCACCTTTTGGGGATTGCATGACGGCATGTCCTGGAAAAACGGTTATCCCATTAATGCACGAACCAATTATCCGTTATTGTACGATCGCGATAAACAGCCAAAACTAGCGGTGGACGCTATTTTGAAAGTGCCGGCAAAATAATGCACCGTTACTTTGGAAACGCCAAAAACGAAACCTGAAGTTCCCCTAACTTTTTATAGCCCTCCTCGTTCATATGAATGGGGTCACGGTAATACAAATCTTTGTTGTACACGTTATAACCGCCTAAAAGAAACTGGTCTAGATAAGGGATGCCATGCAATTCACAGATTTGTTTCTGCATATTTACATGCGCTACCATACCATCGGTAACAAAAGGGTCGTATGCACCCCTATCATTAAAGGCTTTGCTAGATGTGAAAAAATAGATAGTAGCCTTAGGGTTTAGTTCATAAATTCTTTTAATACAATAATTTATTCCACCTGCTTGCGTTACCAATTTACTGGTATCATAACCGTCAAATTCGGTATAGTCCGTATAGGAACCTACAGCTCTTTTGTTAGTGTAATCGTTAGTCGAGGCCCATAAAATGTATATATCAAATACTCCGGACTCATCTACTTGTTGCTGCATTGACTTTCCTTGCAAAGATGAAAAGCCAGCACCTGGCACACCATAGTTGGTAATGGTCATTCCCAGTTGTTTTACCCATAAGCCCTTTGCGGCTTCACTTGGGGGTATCACGGAAACCGAACCGCCGAATACGGCAATGGATTTTCCATAGTTATAGGATGCCTTAAGTGCAGCACTATCTTGTTGATTTTGCGAAAAAACAAGGCTGGACAGTGCTAAAAAAAACAGGAAAAATAAATTTTGGATGCTTTGCATGTTGGGTATGTTTAGATATTTCATATAAAGCTTTTACTACAGTAGAATTATGAAACTATTGGCCATGTGCATAAATAACCTTCTAGTTCATATTACTCCTTTACTTTCGGTAGTTCCGTAAACGGTTCTATGCCAAAGGCAGGGTATACCTCTGTTGGATAGTAAAACGTACCCCCACGGGCAACCAGGGCAATCGTTTTTATGGCTTTTATATCTTCAGTTGGGTCACCGGGAATCAAAAAGAAATCGGCCAATTTACCTGGTGCAATGCTGCCAAGTTCTTCATCGCCCAAATACTGCGCCATATCATAGGTGGCCAGTTTCACCAGTTCTGCAGGCGTAAATCCCAATTGCTCGTAGAGCTCCAACTCCCTATGGTAAAAGAAGGCACCACCCAAATCCGTTCCAGGTATAATTTGTATGCCTTTGTCCTTCATCATTTTTAAGGTCTCCACAATTTTTTCGTACCCTTCTCGGTATGCGGTATCGTCTTCAGGAGAAGCTACATCTGCCAACGCTACCTTAAAGCCACGTTGAGAGTTTGGGGGCATATGGTCTATAACGTCTTTGGTGCCTTCCCATACTTCACCATTTCTGGCTTTCATCAATACCTCATGGATCGCCAATGTAGGATCCATCGCGGTTTTGTTCTTTATAAATAGATTCATGGTTTCCTGCACTTTAGGGCTGCTAAGGTCCAAGCCGGGAAAACGCTTTAATGCCGTAAGACGGAGTAATGTCCTTGTATCTTCCTCAGGTTCCAACACCCATCCCAACATGGTTTGGTTAATATGGGTCATTTCATCAAAACCGGCACGTAACATAGCATTGGCATTAGAAAATGCGGGTACGTGTCCACAGACGAACATGCCGTAGTCATGAGCCTTTTTAACTATGGCAGGTGCCCAATCCCCGTTCATGGAATTATAAAGTTTTACCCCATAAAAGCCTTTGTTGTGATAGGTGTCCACAGCGGCCAAGGCCTCTTCTTCACTGGAAACAACAATCCCGTTATTGGCACTGTATTCGCTTTGTCCTTCAATAAAACCTAAACGGTGTACACGTGGTCCGGCCAAAACACCGGAGTTTATTTTTTTAATGAGCTCGTCCAACACCTCATTGTCGTTCCCCATATCCCTAAAAGAGGTAATACCTGCCAATACGTTGAGCAAGCCACCTTCATCACCTGTATGGGCATGCATTTCGTACATTCCGGCCACCAAGGTACCACCCGCACCATCAATAACCACTTCATCAGAACCCTTAGCATCAGCGGCATCTATACTTACAATGCGCTCACCGTCCACCAAAACCGATGAAGGCCCTGTAAGTGCCAAAGTATTGGGGTCAAAGATGTTTACGTTGGCAATACGTACTTTTTTTCCATAGTTATGGGCATATTGTTTTTGTAAGGATTCGAACCGTTCCGTGGAATATTTTTCGGCATAGGCCCTTAATTCTTTTTCTTGAGCTTCAAAACCTTCACGAACAATGACAAACGACGGACTGATAATGGCAAATAAACGCTGATCATCATCTGCAATAAAATAAGATGGATTTAAGTCTGCCCCGGACATGGCATAGGTGGTAAGCTGTACGGTGGTAGAATCTACGGTAACACTTGTATTCTCCATTTCCGTAAGTTTTAACTTGCCAGCAGGAAGTACGTCTGCAGAAAAATCAGGAGCTTGCAATAGGCTACGTGCCGTAAGAATTTCCGAATATGGACTTCCGGATTGGTTTACGTACCAGAGGGCATTGGTCACGGTAGTACTGTCACTTCCGGTGGCATCGGTCCAAGATGCGTTTGTGCCTTTTAAAGTATAATGCTCATCTACACTGTTCCCAAAGGTTGTATTTCCGGTTATATCCCATTGTAAGGGAAAACCCGCTGCATTCATCACAATAGTTTCTTTCATTGTTGGGCCACGGCCATTGTTCTTATAATCATAATCCACATGAATGGTATCGCCTACCGTACTGGTTTTCAAGTGGCCTACAGTGGTACCGCCAAAAATAACGGAGTAGGTTTCTTCTCCTTGATAATCTGCCAAAGAGGATGTCTGGTCCGTGGATTGATTACAAGAAATAAATAAGGCTATGGCGAGAGATAGATAGAGAATTCTGTATTTCATTTTTGGTCGATTTTATTGTGGTATCAATATACTATTTAAAGTGATGACAAAAAGGGTTACTGATAAAATATGTTTCAAAGTCAAGCAACTATGCAAACCCAAATGGATGGCTATGGTTTTTTAATTTCCGAAACTTTAACGGTCCATACATAATCACTTGGTGGGTTCTTCCGTAATTTTTTGGGAATACGAACGGTAAATCCTTCTTCCGTAGCGGTCCAAGAAAGAGGTTCCTCATGGCCTAACAGGGTTACTATGCCGTTCTTTACAGGTTGATGTGATGTAACGGTAATGGTAGCGGGCATGGTAGTTTCGTTCTCCTTGGCCATGTAAAAGAAATACGCGCTTCCGTCTTCTTGCTGGGTCATAGCAATGTTGTCCTCTTTAAAGGGGGCAAGGGTGTTACTATTATAAATACCTTCGCTATTTATAGCCATCCATTTCCCATATTCCTTTAGCAAATTATAAGCACCCTCTTGCCATTCGCCTTCCGGGGAAGGAGCGATGTTGAGCAATAGGTTTCCGCCTTTGGCAACAATATCTACCAACATTTGTATGCCTTGATGTCCCGACATATAATTGGCATCCGGTGTGTAGGACCAGCCACCACCCGAAATGATACAGGATTCCCAAGGGTAGGGGAGTTCTTTTTCAGGTACTCTGTTTTCCGGGGTCAAATAATTCTGATTTTTACCATAAACGGCCCTATCCACCACAATTAATCCCGGCTGTTTTTCACGAGCTTTGGAAACCAACTCGTCCATTCGAATATCCTGTGACACCATACGGTGTTTTATAAACCCATTTCCCGATTCGTTCTCTGCGAATTTTTCGGCATAGTTTTCATCCAAGTTCTGTTGGTCGCGCTTTTTTACCCATCCGCCATCCAACCAAATGATATCCACATCGCCATAGTCCGTAAGCAATTCTAATAATTGGTTGTGTGTAAACTGTACAAAATTTTCCCATTTTTCAGGATATAACGCGGGGTCATAGTTAACGTTTCTGTCAAAAGGAGGCCAATAGGAATCCCAATAATTTTCATGATGCCAGTCCGGTTTGGAAAAATAGGCGCCCACCCACATATCTTCGGCCCTAAAGGCATCAAAGATTTCTTTGGTAATGTTGGCCTTGGGATGCGTACTAAACGGACATTCAGGGTCGGTTACTTTATAGTCCGTGTACTTTGAATCGAACATGGAAAAGCCATCGTGGTGTTTTGTGGTAAAGACCATATAGCGCATTCCTGCATCTTTGGCGGCATTCGCCCACTTTTCAGGGTCAAATTTTATTGGATTGAAGGTAGTTTTCAATCCTTCGTATTCTTTTACATATTCCGTATAATTATCGGGATTACTTCCCATTTTACGTTCGCACCAACCGTAATCTTCCGGACAAATAGACCATGATTCTACAATACCCCATTGGCTATAAGCCCCCCAATGCATTAATAATCCAAACTTTATATCTTGCCATTGGTCCAATTTCTCCAGTACCAAGGGGTCCGTTTCCGGAATATAGCGTTCATCTTCCAAAATGGCCTGGGAACTGGCATTGTATACATTTAGAATTACCGTGAAGAGGAGAAGGAATTTTTTCATTTCGCTGTTATTGTAAAACGTTAATATATTGCAACTTAAATAAATTAGACTTAGGTAGGGTAAATCCAATTCAAAAATTTGTTTTGAAACATGTTGTTAGGAGTTGGCGGAATATTAGTAAAGACTAAATCTCTTTTCTAAAGCAAACACTATTGTCTATGCCCTCATATGGGGGATAATTGGGGACAATGTTGTAGTTGTTCTTTTTATAAAGTGCAATAGCTTCCGGTTGTCGTTTTCCGGTTTCCAATACACAATGAGTATATCCTAACTCCTTGGCCCAGACTTCGAGTGCGGTCAATACTTTGGTGGCCATGCCCTTACCACGGGTATTAGGTTGTACGAACATACGTTTTACTTCAGCACTATGGGCGTCAAAAGGTTTTATGGCACCACAGCCCAACGGTATGTTATTTTCAAAATATACCACACAATGTGCCAAGGTATCTATGCCATTAAACTGGGCGTAGAAAGCATTATCGTCACCATCTCTTTTGGCCAAATCCGCATCTAACAAAGCTACCAGTGCCTTGAATTGAGGATTGCTGGAGTCGGTTCGTAGAATACCTTCCATTTTTATAATTTTAAACGGTAATGGCTACACCATCGGCCTTGGCGCCATCGGCACCAAAATAGAAATCTATACGGCCTAGGTTAATGCCAAAACAACCTACCTGGTTCACTAGAATATCTTGGTCCACCGCATTTTTCACCACAACTGGTTTATCTAAAAAGGTATGTGTATGGCCGCCAATAATCAGGTCCGTATGTTTGGTTCGTTTTGCCAATTGCAAATCCTGTGGTCGGTTTTCATTTCTATATTGATAGCCCAAATGGGAAAGACAAATCACAAGGTCGCACTGTTCTTCCTCTTTTAACTGGCGTTCTATATCCATAGCAATTTCATAGGGGTCTAGGTATATGGTTTCTTTGTGCAATTTTTTAGTTACCAGCCCTGCTAGCTTTATGCCGAGGCCGTAGACCCCAATTTTAATACCATCCTTTACGTATGTTTTATAAGGTTTGGTAAAACCATTGAGTGCCGTATTGGAGAAATCATAGTTCGCACTTAAAAAATCAAACTCGGCATAGGGCATTTGCGCCAGTAGTCCGTCTATACCGTTATCAAAATCGTGATTTCCTATGGTAGTGGCATCGTATTTAAGCATGCTCATGAGCTTAAATTCCAATTCGCCGCCATAAAAATTAAAATAGGGGGTACCTTGGAAGATATCCCCGGCATCCAATAATAGTGTATTTGGATTTTCCTTGCGAATACTATTTACAAGTCCAGCTCGGCGTGCCAATCCACCTAAACCAGGAAACTCGGAATGGTCGTTTGGGAAAGCATCAATATGACTGTGAACATCATTGGTGTGTAAAATTGTTATGTGTTTCTTTTTGGGAACTCCGCAAGCATCCAAAGTAAGTGCCCCTGTGCCAACAAAAGCACCTGTAGCAGCTGTGTTTTTAATAAAGGTCCTTCTTTTCATACCTAGTCTAATTTGTAATAACGGTTATCCACTTTCGGCGCCAAGGTATCTACTTTGGTAAAGTAATCTATCATGGCATTTCTAATCTTATAGTCTATGTCCGTAGTGGTTTTGGCATTCTTAAAAAAGACCATATTATCCCCTCCCGAAACCAGATAATCGGAGGTGGCAACATAATAGGTCTTGTCTTTGTCAAAGGGTTTTCCTTGTATTTCTAAACTATGCAAGGTATCATCTTCATTCAATATAATTTGAATACCGGCAACTGGGTGTGCCCTTTTGGATTTGATCAGATAGGTGATCATTTCCTGCACGGCGGTACCTTCTAAGGCTACCACGATGATACTATTTTCAAAGGGCATTACCTCATAGGCAGTACGGGCAGATACATTCCCTTTAGAAATTATAGAGCGTATGCCTCCGTGATTGAGCAATACAAAATCCACCTCTTTTTCCATGCGATTTTTAAAAATCGGCGTGGCTTGCTCCAGTATTATATCTGCCATTAGATTTCCAGCGGTGGTGTTGTACGCCCCATCTGTTTTTGTAATTTTATATGGCGCATAAGCCAAAGTGCTGTCCAAAGTGGCGTTTACATGGTTATGGAAAGGAGTTATAAAATCTGCAACTTCTTTTACGGACACATGAGAGCTATCAACAGCAATCTGTTTTGCGTCAATTTCCGAGAGGGTATTTGGAGCTTGTTTGCACGAGAAGGACAAGGTAATTGTTAAAAATACAACAAAATGTTTTATTTTTAAATCTATAAAGTGTTTTAACTTCGCCATATACTTGAACGGATATTATTTACATTTGTAGAAATGTAAAAATACATGTTTTTAAAAGGAATTAAGGACAAGTTTAAACAGAAATCCGGACGAAAATTCATTAAGCAGGCATTAGCAAAGCCTGCCTATGAAAGCACCCGAGGTAAAGGGATACGTTCTTTAGGTTGTATTGTAGATTTGGACAAGTTTGGAAACGCAGATGTTTTCTATGAGTTTTTAGAGGAGTTTTCCTTGAAGCCCAATGCGGTAAAAATTATTGGATATAAAAGTTATTACGATAAAAACTCGCCCTATGCCACACCCGTTTTTTCCGATAAGGATTTGGGTTGGAACGGAGAAATAGAAAACAGTTATGCCTTGGAGTTTTTGAGTAGGGAGTATGATCTTTTGGTAAATTACTATGATCAAGACAACCTATTGTTAAACTTAATGTCCATTAAAACAAAAGCACGACTTAAAGTAGGGTTCAATGAAGTGGGAACGGAGTTTAATGATTTGATCATTCATACACCGCTCTCGGATTTTAAAACGTTCAAGCAAGAATTGAAAAAATATTTAGGCGTTTTTAAAGAATTATAGTTATGGAACATTTAAGAGGAACAGGAGTGGCATTGATTACGCCATTTAATGCGGATGGTGCTGTAGATGTGAATGCCTTGATCGATATTGTTGACTATTGTAAAAAAGGTGGCATGGACTATTTGGTAGCACTAGGAACCACGGCGGAGACGGCCACATTGACAACAGATGAAAAACAGTTGGTCATAGATACCATTATACATGCCAACAATGGCACCTTACCCTTGGTATTAGGTGTTGGTGGAAACAATACAAGGGCTGTTGTGGAAGAATTAAAAACACGTGATTTAAGCGCCTTTGATGCAATTTTATCGGTATCACCATATTATAATAGACCCACACAAGAAGGAATATATCAGCATTTTAAGGCTATTGCCACTGCATCTCCAAAACCTGTAATTCTTTATAATGTACCAGGTAGAACCGGTAGTAATATGTTGCCGAGTACTACTTTGAGATTGGCAAAAGAGTTTGGTAATATTATTGCTGTAAAAGAAGCTTGCGGAGATATGGTACAAGTAATGGATTTGATAAAGCATAGGCCAGAGGGCTTTTTAGTGCTTTCGGGAGATGACATTACTGCGTTGTTAACTGTTGTTGCCGGTGGTGATGGTGTAATTTCTGTTTTGGGTCAAGGATTGCCATCTCAATTTTCGGATATGATACGTCACGGATTAGAAGGTAGGACCAAAGAGGCTTTTGAATTACAGTATGAGCTTCAGATTGGTATGAAGTTGATATTTAAGGAAGGAAACCCTGCCGGTATCAAGGCTATTTTTGAAATCCTTAGGATGGCAAGACCTTATGTAAGACTTCCATTGGTAGAGGCCAGTTTGGACTTAAAAACAAAGTTGACTGCTTTTATCGCTTCACTTTCTAAAATACCAGCGTAACATTGTAACGTTAAATCTTCGCCAAAAAAGTTACATTTAAGAGTGTTTGCCCCTACTTTTGATGGTTAAAAATGTTTTTAAATCCATTGATAATCACTAATTTTGCAAAATGTTTTTTAAAATGAAGCGGTTTTTTATATTGGCGGTCGTTATATCTGCGTTATATTCCTGTAATGAGTACCAAAAGGTGCTTAAAAATGAGGATGTTAAAGCGAAGTACGATTTGGCCGAGAAATATTTTGATGAAGGCGATTTTAAACGTGCCAATCGATTATTTGAACAGATAGCACCAAAATATATTGGAAAGCCTCAAGGGGAAAGGGTAATGTTTTTCTTGGCAACCAGTTATTTTAAAAGGAAGGACTACAATATGGCCGGTTACCAATTTGAGCGGTTTGTTAAATCATATCCTAAAAGTGACAAGATTACCGAGGCTACCTTTTTAAGTGCTAAAAGTTATTATGAACTGTCACCAAGATATTCATTGGATCAAGCTGATACGGACAAGGCCCTGATTAAATTACAGAATTTTATCAATGCCAATACGGAGTCCAAGTTTTATGAAGAGGCCAATGCCATGGCAAAGGAACTTACTACAAAAAAAGAGCGTAAGGCTTATGAAATCATGAAGCAATATAACAAGCTGGGGGAGTTCAACTATGATATGTTGAAATCTGCTGTTGCTGCAAGTGATAATTTTGTATCCGATTTTCCTGGCTCCATTTATAGGGAAGATGCACTTTTTGTAAAGACCAAAGCATTGGCGCACATGGCTATGAATAGTTTTGAGAGTTTACAAGAAGAACGGTTATTAAGTGCTAAAGAAGCTTATTTGGTTTTAAAGAAGCAATATCCAGACACAAAATTCGAAAAAGAATCAACAGACTTAATAGAACGTATTGAAAAGGAATTACAGAAATTCAATGCAGAAGAAATAAAAGAATCAAAATAAATAATTTTCATTATGAACATGAACGATTTAAAAAACTCTAAGGCTGCCGTCTCCACAGTGACCATAAACAAGAATGAGTTTGATGAGAAGACGGATAATATCTACGAGGCTATTTCCATAACCGCTAAAAGAGCTGTCCAAATCAACTCTGAGATTAAAAAGGAGTTGTTAGAAAAATTGGAAGAGTTTGCTACGTATAGCGATAGCTTAGAAGAAGTGTTCGAGAATAAGGAACAAATAGAGGTTTCTAAGTTCTACGAAAAATTACCAAAACCACATGCATTAGCAGTAGAGGAGTGGTTAATGGACAAAATTTATTTTAGAAATACCGAGAAAGACGCATAAGTAGTATGCTAAGTGGTAAAAACATCCTTTTAGGCATTACCGGAGGGATTGCTGCATATAAGACCACTTTTCTCGTACGATTATTCATAAAAGCTGGCGCTAACGTTAAGGTTGTCCTTACCGATAGCGCCAGCTCTTTTGTTTCCCCACTTACATTGGCTACCCTTTCCAAAAATCCAGTGGTATCCAACTTTGTAAAGACAGAAGAGCACACTACAGATTGGAACAATCACGTAGAATTGGGCCTTTGGGCAGATATTATGCTAATTGCCCCGGCAACGGCCAATACCATGGCAAAAATGGCTTCTGGAAATTGTGATAACTTATTATTGGCCTGTTATTTGTCTGCAAAATGTCCTGTTTTTCTTGCTCCGGCTATGGATTTGGATATGTATAAGCATCCAAGTACCACAGAGACTTTAGAGAAATTACAATCTTTTGGTAATCATATAATCCCAGCAACTTCTGGTGAGTTGGCAAGTGGTTTGCACGGCGAAGGTCGTATGGCAGAACCTGAGGATATTGTGGCATTCATCAATAAATTTTTAAGGAGTGGACTGCCATTATTGGGTAAAAAAGTAATGATTACTGCCGGGCCAACCTATGAGGCAATAGACCCAGTACGTTTTATTGGAAACCATTCTTCTGGACTTATGGGCTTTGAACTGGCGAAAGCGGCCGCTGATTTAGGAGCTGATGTCGTCTTGATTTCCGGGCCTACCAAATACACAATTGAAAGTAGTGCCATACAATTGATAGATGTGGTCTCAGCCGATGAAATGTACACTCGCGCACATGAACATTTTAGTGATTCGGATATTGTCATCTGTGCAGCTGCAGTGGCAGACTACAAGCCAAGGACAAAAGCGAAGCAGAAAATTAAAAAATCTGATAACGAGTTGTCAATAGACTTGATAAGGAACAAGGATATATTAAAGTCCTTAGGGGAAATGAAGAAAAATCAATTTCTCGTTGGCTTTGCACTGGAAACCGAAAATGAGGTAGAAAATGCCAAAGGTAAATTGGAACGAAAGAATTTGGATGCCATAGTTTTAAATTCTTTAAACGACAAGGGCGCCGGTTTTGGTGGAAATACCAATAAAATTAGCTTTATAGATACCAATCTGACAATACGAACGTTTCAATTAAAGACTAAGGCAGCTGTTGCCAAGGATATCCTTAATGAAATTATTACCAGGCGCTATGCGTAAGCTATTATTTTTAGTTGCAATTATATTTTTCACGCTTTCATTGACTGCACAGGAGCTTAACTGTACGGTTACGGTGAATTCTGACCAAGTTTCACAAACCAATCAGCAGATATTTAAGACCTTGGAGCAATCCTTGAGTGATTTCGTAAACAAAAGCAAATGGACAAATAGGGTATACAAAGAGAATGAAAGGGTAAATGCTCAAATGTTCATTACCATAACCGAGTATGAATCCGATAGATTTAAGGGTAATATTCAGATACAGTCTTCCAGACCTGTTTTTAATACCTCTTATGAAACTCCGGTTTTTAACTATAAGGACAATCAATTTAATTTCCAGTATCAGGAATTTCAGCCTTTGGTTTTCAACGAAAATGTTTATGAATCCAATCTGGTAGCTGTAGTAGCATATTATGTCTATATTATTTTAGGTTTAGATGCCGATACGTTTTCCTTGGATGGCGGCACGGATTTCTTTAGAAAGGCACAGAATATTGTAACTCAGGCGCAAGGCGGTAATTCTTCTGGTTGGAGCCAAACTACGGACCGAAGCAGGTTTGAGTTGGTAGATAACCTACTGTCCAATACATACAGGGAATATAGGGTGGCCATGTATAATTACCATAGAAAGGGCTTGGATATCTTGGGCGATAACAACAGTACGGGAAAACAGGTAATAGCAGGAACCATGAAGTTGTTTGAAACCATGATCAACAGAAGACCAAATGCCTTTTTAATACAGACCTTTTTTGATGCCAAGTCAGAAGAAATACAGAATATTTTTTCCGATGGTCCTAAAGTAGATATTGTAAAACTTAAGGAAACCCTTAATAAGATAGCCCCACTGTATTCCGGTACATGGAACGATATTACCTATTGATACTTTTTTCAAATCAGAATATAGATTACCTTTGATTTATCTAAATTTCTGACGTTTGTTATCAAATCTCTCCATTGAAAATTATGCATTAATCGATAGCTTAGATGTAAGCTTGGACACTGGTTTTACCGTAATCACAGGTGAAACAGGTGCCGGAAAATCTATTCTGCTAGGCGGGTTGTCCCTAATATTGGGAAAACGCGCTGACCTTTCTACCCTAAGGGATAAAGGAAAAAAATGTATCATTGAGGCAGATTTTGAAATTAAGGATTATAATCTAAAGCCTTTTTTTGAAGAAAACGATATAGATTACGAAGATCAAACTGTTATTAGAAGGGAAATTCTACCCAGTGGAAAATCACGGGCCTTTATAAACGACACGCCAGTTACCTTAGATGTATTGTCAAAATTAGGAGATCAATTGATAGATGTGCATTCTCAGCATGAAACCATGCAATTAACGGAAAATGATTTCCAAATGAAGTTAATCGATGCGCTAGCAAATACTAAGGAAAGTTTAAGAACCTATGCGCAGCTTTTAAAATCCCATACCAAAACAAAAAAGGAACTTCAGGATTTAATCACCTTCCAAGCAGAGGCAACCAAAGAGCAGGACTACAATAATTTTTTATTGGAGGAGCTAGAGGCTGCTCCTTTAAAAGAAGGTATTTTGGAGGAACTGGAAGAGCAATATCAACAATTGAACAATGTTGAGCTTATTATGGAAGAACTATCCAAAGGCGATCAAATTATGAACGGTGAACAAGTGGGTATTATGCCTTTGGTCACTGAACTACGTTCGGTATTGGCAAAATTGAACGGATTTGGAAGTCAGTATACAGATTTGCATGAAAGGGTACAGTCTGTATTTATAGAATTGGATGATATCAATTCAGAGTTACAGACGTTTCAAGAAGGCGTGGAAGTCAACCCAACCTTATTGGAGGAGGTAAATTCCAAACTTCAACAACTATATAATTTACAGAAAAAGCATAGCACACAGGAGATATCCGAGCTAATCGCGATAAAAAATGCACTTTCCGATAAGGCATTCGAGACGGCCCATGTAGATGAAAAAATCGCCTTTAAAACAAAGGAACTGCAGGAATTGGAATCCGCTTTGGGACAGCAAGCAAAAATTATTCGTGATAAAAGAAATACAGCTATTCCAGATTTAAAAAAACAGCTTGAAGAGCAATTATCCCTTTTGGGAATGCCCAATGCCACATTTAAAATTACGATCAAACCAGTGGATTCTTATAAATATAATGGGATGGATGATTTGTCTTTCTTGTTTACCGCAAATACAGGTAGTGACCATGGACTTTTAAAGAAGGTGGCTTCTGGAGGTGAACTTTCCCGTATTATGTTGGTTATAAAATCTGTTTTGGCCAAGTACGTAAAGCTGCCAACCATAATGTTTGATGAAATAGATACAGGAGTATCGGGAGAAATATCTAACCGAATGGCGGATATTATGAAGGAGATGAGTCATCAAATGCAAGTATTTTCTATTACACATTTACCACAAGTTGCCTCAAAGGGAAACCATCACTTTAAAGTGTTTAAGTTGGACGAAGGAGAAGGAACCAAAACCAATATGCGAAAACTTGATAATGATGAAAGGATAGTGGAATTGGCGCAAATGTTAGGTGGTAAAGATGTTTCGGATTCGGCATTGGCGCATGCAAAACAATTATTGAACTGAGTTTTGAGCGTATAAAAAATATGTTTTAACATATTTTAAATATCTTTGATTTTAAATAAAAACAATAGAACCGACAATCATGGCATATAATTTATTAAAAGGTAAAAGAGGAATCATATTTGGGGCATTGGATGAGAATTCAATTGCTTGGAAAACAGCTCAAAGCGTGCATGACGAAGGCGGTACTTTTGTATTGACCAACGCACCTATTGCCATGAGAATGGGTCAGATAAAAGTATTGGCCGAGAAGACTGGTTCCGAAATTATACCTGCTGATGCCACCAATGAGGAAGATTTAGCAAACTTGGTAACCAAGTCTATGGAGATTTTAGGTGGAAAATTGGATTTTGTCCTTCATTCCATAGGTATGTCCGTAAACGTACGTAAAGGTCGTGCGTATACCGATGAGAACTATGATTTTACTGCTAAGGGTTGGGATGTATCCGCATTGTCCTTTCATAAAGTAATGCAAGCATTGTATAAGAACGACGCCATGAGTGAGTGGGGGAGTATTGTCGCATTAACCTATATGGCTGCACAACGTACATTCCCAGATTATAACGATATGGCAGATAATAAGGCTTATTTAGAATCTGTTGCCCGTAGTTTTGGGTATTTCTTTGGTAAGGAAAAGAAGGTAAGGGTAAATACCATATCTCAATCTCCTACGGCAACTACGGCCGGACAAGGAATTAAGGGGTTTGATGGCTTTATCAGTTATGCGGAAAAAATGTCTCCTTTAGGAAATGCAACCGCTCAAGATTGTGCAGACTACACGCTCACATTATTTTCTGATCTAACCAAAAAGGTTACTATGCAAAACCTGTTTCATGATGGAGGGTTCTCCAACACGGGTGTTAGCCAAGAGGTTATAGATAAATTTTAGTCCATTTAAAACTATATTGGTTTGTTATTGTAGTATCCATGGGTGAATACTCTTGGAGCAAATCCTAGAAATTTATAAGAGAAACTAGTGAAAACATTTGACCTAAGTGTCGGATTTTTTAAACCTCGATTATCGAGTAAAAAGGATTAAAATGGATTTGTCATTTTCTTTTATTATTCCTGTTTATAACAGACCTAACGAAATCAAAGAACTTTTAGAAAGTCTATTGGGGCAAAGCTATACCAATCCCTATGAAATTGTGATTGTAGAAGATGGTTCCACGCTTTCTTCGGAAGCTGTTGTTTCGGAGTATGGTGACACCTTGAACATATCTTATTACAAAAAGCCCAATTCTGGACCTGGGGATTCAAGGAACTATGGAATGGAAAAGGCCAAGGGGAACTATTATATCATTTTAGATTCTGATTGTATTATTCCATCACAATAT